>JADGNS010000366.1 GCA_017883355.1 Candidatus Solibacter sp. | reverse complement strand
AAAAAAGGTGGCCGAGTCTCGGTTTTAACCATACCGAGAACTGACTCAATGGTATAGGGGGTCCGCCCGGGGGGCCGCCCCACTAGTTACTTCAGACTGGCGCATTCCGCCTTGGCTTGCTTGAGGACCGGTATGTCGGGATCGGCTTCCTTCCGGAGGGTAAGGAAAGTCCGGTGGGCAGTCTTTGCCGCGGTCTTGTCTCCCGGCAATGCCAACGCTCTGCCGAGTTGCCAGCGCGCTAAGGCTCCGACAGGATCGCTGACGACGATCCCGCTATGGTCGAGAATTTCCTGGAAATCCGCAGCGGCTGGGGCGCCCTGGCCGGTGGCCAGGCGGGCGGCGCCGCGCAGGTAGATGGGATACAAGGCGCCAAAAACTCCATGGATCGCGGGGCGCGGCGTGCCCAATTCGTAGGGAATGGCGATTTGCAGGAACTCAACCGCCCTGGCGGGTTCATGGTTGAAGCGCGCGAAGGGCGGGAATCTCCGGGAGGTAGCTGGAGCGGACCGAGGTATTCTCCCCGAAGCGCTTTTCGAGCTCATCCGCGTGATTTTGAGCCCTCGAGGAATCTCCGGTGAGGGCCAGCGCGAAGGCGGCGCCATACTCGACCTCGCGATCGCTGGAAAGCTCCAGGGCTGCCAAGGCGCGCTGTTTGGCCTCGCAGGCATTCCTGAAAAAAGCTTCGCGCACCACCGCGCCCGTTTCGTAGAGAGCCGCGCTTTCCGGCTGGGCGGCCTGGCGCGCCAACTCGACCGACGGGCGATTCACAAGGGCAAGCATGCCCCACCAAATCCACGCGCACGGGGAGCCGGGCAGCGCGCTCAGTGTTGCGGCAGTGCCTCTGGGGTTCCGGCGGCGGCGTAGGTGATTCCCAGCGCCACGGCGACGACCACCGCGCAGCCGATCACGTTATACCAGAGCCAGGAGACATCGGTAAACCAGGCTGTGGCGAAGATGGCGGCCTCGCCGGCGAGCATGCCGCAGAACACCGCGGTGCCGCGCACCTTGGGGAACAGAAAGGCCATCACGAAGCATCCCAAGAGCGACCCGTAGAACAGCGACCCCACCTTGTTGACGGCCACGATCAGCGAGCCCAGCCGCTTGGCCCAGCCCGCGAAGACCACGGCGTACACGCCCCAGAAGAGGGTGAACCAGCGCGAAGCCCACAGATAGTGCCGGTCGCTGGCGTTGCGTTTGAAGTGGCGCTGGTAGAGATCGATCACGGTGACCGTGGCCAAGGAATTGATCTCGCCGGAACTGGCGGACATGGTGGCGGCGAAGATCACGGCGATCACCAGGCCGACAATCCCGGAAGGCAGATAGCGGGTGACGAAGGACAGGAAGATGTAGTTGGTATCGCTGAAGCCCTTTTCGCCGCCGGAGCTCTCCACCAGTTTGGCCGCGTTGGAACGTACGGCGTCGAGTTCCTTCTGCGCCGCCCGGTACTCGGCCTTCTGCCGGATCTCCCCCGGCGTGTTGCCCGCGCGATGCGCTTCGACGAGCTCGAGGGCCGCCTGCTTGCGATGCTCGAAGGCGCGCTGGTACTGGTCCGGCATCGCCTGGAATTCGCTCAAGCCCGCGATGCGCTTGAGCTCGATCTGCTGGAACAGCACGGGCGGCTGTACAAACAGGTAGAACACGAACACCATGGCGCCGATGAACAGGATGAAGAACTGCATGGGGATCTTGGCCACGGCGTTGAAGAGCAGGCTCAGGCGGCTCTGGGCGATCGATTTCCCGGTGAGATAGCGCTGCACCTGGGATTGATCGCAGCCGAAATAAGAGAGGAAGAGGAAGGTGCCGCCGATGAGGCCGCTCCAGATGTTGAAGCGGTCGTTCCAATCGAAGTTGGTGGTGACGGCGTTGAGGCGGCCGGCCGCGCCCGCCAGATATACGGCGTCGCCGAAGGAGACCGATGCGGGCAACAGGAGGATCACGGTCACGAGAGAAATCACCAGCCCGGCGAAGATGATCGCCATCTGCTGCACGTCGCTCCAGGTGACCGCCTTGATGCCGCCCAGCACGGTGTAAGTGACTACGGTGGCGCCCATCATGGCGGTGGTGATGTGCTCGGGCCAGCCCAGGATGACGGAGAGCACGAGCGCCGGCGCATAGATGGTGAGCCCCGCCGACAACCCGCGCTGGCAGAGGAAGACGATGCTGGCCAGAACGCGGGTTTTGGAATCGAAGCGTTTCTCCAGGTATTCGTAGGCCGTGTAGACGCGTGCGTGATGGAATACCGGGACCACGGTGGCGCAGATGATCACCATGGCGAGGGGCAGTCCGAAATAGAACTGGACGAAGCGCATGCCATCCACGTAGGATTGCCCGGTGGTGGAGATGAAGGTGATGGCGCTGGCCTGGGTGGCCATGATGGAGAGCGCCATGGCGTACCACGGCATGCTTTTGCCGGCCAGGAGGTAGCGGTCCACGGTGTTGCTGCCGCGGCTGCGGTAGAGGCCATACGCGATGATGGAAACCAGGGTGGTGACCAGGACGATCCAGTCGAGCGCACTCATCGATAGACCCGGGTGAACAGGTAGCAGGCGAAAATGATGAGCACGAGGTAGATCAGCGTCGCGGTGTAGACTCGCCGCCAGGTACGGAGAAACGGGGGCGGGTCATCGGGAACATCGCGCGTATGCGGCATGATGGGAGTTTATCACGGGCGGAATGAGCCGCCGACGACCAAGAAAACAGGGCCGCGGATGAACACGGATAAGCAAACAACGCAATACACTGGAATGACGAGACCATGCTGCGCCGCCACGCCATTGCGAGTCTGCTTGCCGCCGGGGCCTGGGGGAAAGGAATCGAGCGCTTCTTCGAGGGCGCGCACGGCGCGGGTGTGCTGGTAGACCGAAAGACACGCCGCCTGATCGCCGCCCACGCGCCGGAACTGGCGGGTGGATCGGCGGCGCCCCCGGGGTCGACGTTGAAGCCGCTGGTGCTGAACGCGCTGCTGGAACGCGGCCGGTTACGCGCGGGCGAGACCTTTCCCTGCCCCCACGATCTGCGGGTAGGAGGGCGATCTTTCGACTGCTCGCATCCGCCGCTGGGGGCGCCGCTCACCGTGCGCACGGCCATCGCGTACTCGTGCAACTGCTTCGTGGCCCACTACGCCTCGCGATTTCACGCCGGTGAACTGGGGTCGGAGATGGAGCGGTGGGGCCTAGTGTCGCGCACCAACTGGTTCGGTGAGCGCGAGGCGACGGGCCGGGTGTGGAACGCGCCGGTGGAGCTGCAATCGCTCGGTGAGGACGGCGTGCTGGTGACGCCGGCATCGCTGGCTATGGCGTACTGCCGGCTTCTCTCGCGCGCCGCTCCGGCGATATTGGCGGGGATGGCGGATGCCGTGGAATTCGGGACTGCGCAGCGCGCCCGGGTGACGGGGCTGACCGTCGCGGGCAAGACGGGCTCTGTGCGGACACCGGCGGGCGTGTACCTGGCGTGGTTCGCAGGCTTCACGGAGGCGGCGGTGGTGAGCGTGATGTTGCAGGCGAAATCGGGTGGAGGGGACGCCGCGCCGATCGCCGGCCGGATTCTGGAAGCGCAGTGGAAGGGCCAGTTGTGAGGGGCGGGACCTTTTGGGGCGGGTGGGTCCCCATCGGCTTAGTTGGCAAGAAGCGGGTCCAGGGGGACCCGCGCGGACCAGGGGGTCCGCCCCACCGACAATGCAAACATTACAGCACGTGCAAAACCAACTGGCATTGGGCTGCGTGGGCTTTCCTCGCGACGATCTCTTTTTGCTCGACGCTCGCCGCGGGGGCGCCGGCGACCTTGAAAGTGCGCATCAAATCGGCCACCGTTGAAATGCCGCTCGAACCGTATGTCGCGGCGGTGCTGGCGGGAGAATGCAGCACGTTTCGCTCCGACGAAGGCATCAAGGCGATGGCGGTGGCGGCGCGTTCCTATGCGTTGAACCTGCGCGGGCGGCATGCGGCGCAAGGCTACGACCTGTGCGCCACGACGCATTGCCAGCGGGTGGAGCCCGACGCCGTGACGCCGCGCCTGACATCGCTGGCCGCGCAGACGGCGGGCGAGATGCTCTGGTTCGAAGGCAAGCCGGCATTCGCCTGCTACTCGCGCAGTTGCGGCGGGACGACGGAGGACGCGCGGGCGGTGTGGCCCGAGCTGCGCGCCCCGTTCCTGCGCAGCCGCGCCGACCGGTATTGCCCGCGGCAGCCCGCGGCCGAGTGGCACTGGAGCGCGCCGGCGGCGGAGATCGTGGCGGCTCTCGGGAGATCGCAACTGCGGGCGCCGGCGGAGATCACTGGCATCGCGATCGCGCAACGCACGGCTTCGGGTCGCGCCCAGGTGCTGACGCTCGCCGGCGCGGGCGAGCCGGTGCGTGTGTCGGCGAGCTCGTTCCGCTTCGCCATCGGCCGCGCGCTGGGCTTCAGCACCTTGCGCAGCGACCAGTGGTCGGCGGTGAGGGAGGGTGCGCAACTGAGTTTCGTGGGAAGGGGGGAAGGCCACGGGGTCGGGATGTGCCAACTGGGCGCCGACGAAATGGGCGTGGAGGGCCGCACCTATCGGGAGATTCTGGCGTTCTACTATTCAGGCACGGTGTTGGGCCTCGCGGCGCGCGGCCTCGCCTGGCACCGCGTGGGTGGCGAGACGGTGGCGCTGATGACGACGCAGCCCGACCGCGACGGCACAGTGCTCGCGGCGGCGGAACGGCAGGTGAAAGAGATCGCGGCGCAATACGCGTGGACGGCGCCCGGCGGGATCGAGATTCGCGTGTACCCGGATGTCGAGACCTTTCGCAATGCGACGGGCGAGCCGGGATGGGTAGCCGCGCGCACCTCAGCCCGGCGGATCCACTTGCAGCCGGCCGCAGTGCTGCGCGCACGCGGCGCGCTCGATTCCACCATCCATCACGAACTGCTGCACGTCTTCGTGGAAGCGCAGGCTGCGCCCGGAATCCCGGTATGGTTTCGCGAAGGACTGGTGGGATATCTGGAGCATCCGGTGAAAGTTGGCGCGCCGGATGCCCCGGAGAACGACGTGCGCCAGAGGGAAGACGCCGCCCGTGCGCGCCGCGCCTACGCCGCCGCCACGCAAAGAGTCGCGGTTCTGGTGCAGCGGCACGGCGCCCCGGCAGTATTGGCGTGGCTCAAGAGCGGCCTCCCTGCATTCGTAACCGAACCGCGACCGTGAGAAACCGGGAGAAGATACGCGCGCAAGCGGGCGTTGGCAAGCTAAAGCATGCCCCACCAGGCTGGCTTACTCGGCGTTGTTCAACTGGTAGCCGGTGCGATTGGCGAGCAGGATGCGGTAGAGGTGGAGGTCATCGGCGGGGCCCCTGAGGACCACGCTGGTGCTGCCTTGTTCATCCGTGTCGACTGGGGACATACGGCTTGCCACGGCGGCGGTATAGGGACCCGCTTGCGAACGCAGGACCAGGATGATGTTATCCGAGGTACCGCGCATCACCTGAATATCGCAGTCGCCGGCCGGGAGTTTGGTCTCGCCGACGGTTACAGGCGCACTGAAATGGACTGTGAGGTGGTCGGCAGGGGCTTGAGCGTAGATCGCGCTGCAAAGAGCAAGCGCAGCGCAGCAAAGTGTCGTATAGATCTTCATGGAATTCTCCTTGTAAGTTCAACTGCGCATCCGGTGTGCTGCAGCCTTCACATGGAGATACGATGCGGGGCGCGTTATTGTTACCGCGCCGGGCGAGGCTTAACATAACTTGACAATGGGAGGCGCGACGTGACCCACTCCAG
>JADGNS010000365.1 GCA_017883355.1 Candidatus Solibacter sp. | reverse complement strand
AGGGTGTAGGCGGAGTTGGCGTCGGCCATCAGCTTGATCGCGGGGAATCGTTCGCGCACGCGGCGGACCACGTCCACGTCCCAGCCGGGCTTGATCTTCATCTTGATGCGCTGATAACCCGCGGCCAGCTCGACCTCGATTTTTTCGAACAACTGCTCGACGGAATCCTGAATACCGATCGAGACGCCGCAGGGAATCTCCCGGCGCGCGCCGCCGCCGATCTGCTGCCACAAAGGGACGCCGTGCTGGCGCGCTTCCAGATCCCAGACGGCGGCTTCCAGTCCGCCGCGCGCCATGTTGTGGCCGCGGATGTGGGCGGTCAGGGGGAAGACGTCTTCGGCGGAATTCAGCGGCTTGCCTAGCACCCGCGGGGCCACGTAATCGTGGAGAATGCCCCAGGCGGAGGCGGTCCACTCCTCGTTGTAGAAGGGGTTTTCGCCGGCCGTGACTTCGCCCCATCCGGTGACGCCGTCGCTGGCCGCTTCCACCAGTATGATGTCACGGCTGTAGGTGCGCGAGAAGCTGGTTTCGAAGAAGTGCACCAGGGGCATGCGGATCTGGCGCAGCGTGATGCGGTCGAGTTTCATTGCCATGGTTCCAGGAGGTAGGCGCCATCGGTAGCGGTGCGCGCAAAGCCGGTGACGGCGAAGCCGCGAGCGAAGGCATCGAGGAAAAGGCCGGCGTTGGCCTGCTGAATTCCGCGAGCCCGGGGGTTGTCCCACCGCCGGATGGCGTCGATATCGGCGGGGTAGCATATGCGCACCGTGGGGCAGGCAATCTTGCCTGCGGACTCGCTTTCAGCGGGTCCAGCCGCCTGCAAGGCGGCCTGCTTTTTCGCCCCGCTCAGAATCCCATGGACCCGCGGCGAATCGATCCACCACTCGGCAATGCAGCGGTCGGTAGGCAGACCGCCGTGCAAAGGACTGGAGGTGGTGCCGTACTGGTTTTCCGTGTAGCGGCGCACGATGGCGCCCAGCTTTTCGATATTGAGGAAGGCGTTCTTGAGTTCCAGCGGATCGAAGGTCCACTCGATGAGCGCGATGCCGCGCGCCAGGGCATCGTCGCGCTGGCGGAGTTTGAGGCGGCGGCCGATCTGCGCGTTGCGATAACCGGGCAGTACGCCCAACATGTGGCTGTGCAGATAAGGGCGCCCGTCCAGTTTGATGCCCGGGATGGCGAAGCAGAAGCCGATCATACGGTTGCCATCGTAGGCGCCGAACACGTGCCCGCCCACCTTGCTCACCACCACCAGAAAGCGCAACGGGAGCAGTTCGACATCGGCGAAGCTCCAGATCGTCTTCTGTAAGGTGAGCACGTCTTCGAATTCCTCCAGGTCGAACAACTGGCGGATTTCGATGGACGCTACTTGCGCTTCGCTTCCTGCCACAGCACCTCCATTTCATCGATGGTCGCCTCTTCCGGCTTGCGGCCTTGTTCGCTCAAGCGGGCTTCGATGTGGCTCCAGCGCGTGCGGAATTTGGCGTTGGTGCGGCGCAAGGCCTGCTCCGGATCCACTTTGACGAATCGCGCCAGGTTGACCAGGACGAACAGCATGTCGCCGAGCTCGTCTTCCAATTCGTCCTGCGCGGCATTGCGGCGCGCCTCGGCGAACTCGGCCAATTCCTCGTGGAGCTTTTCCAGCACCTGCTCGGCGTTCTCCCAATCGAAACCGACGCCGGCAGCCCGGGAGGCGATCTGCTGCGCTTCCACCAGAGCGGGCAGCGCGCGCGGTACCCCGCCGAGCAGGCCGGTGGTCTTCTTGCGCTCGGCCTTGGGCTCGGCGTCTTTTACGCGGCCCCAGATCGACAAAACCTCGTCGGCCGACGCCGCCGATTCCTCGCCGAAGACGTGCGGATGGCGGCGCACCAGTTTCTGGTTGATGGCATCCAGTGCGTCCTCGATCCCAAACAACTGTTGCTCCGACGCCATTTGCGCGTAGAACACCGCCTGCAGGATGAAGTCGCCCAATTCCTGCGAGAGTTCCCCCCAATCGCGATGGTCGATGGCGTCCAGCACCTCATAGGTTTCTTCCAGGGTGAAGGGCTTGATGCTGTCGAACGTCTGTTCGCGGTCCCACGGGCAGCCGCCCGGAGCGCGTAAGCGCGCCATGATCGCAACCAGTTGTTGAAACTTCTCGCCGGCAGTCTCTGGATTCATTCGGTTTTGGGGAGCGATTTCCCTCAATGTAACATATCAAGTATGCCCAACCTTCTCATAGCCAAACCCGAACCCTCGGAATACGCACCCTACTACGGCCGCTACCTGGACCTGGTTCCGGACGGCGACATTCTGGGAACCCTGGCCAGCCAGATCGGCGGCACGCTGGCCGGCCTGCGCAAGATATCGGAAGCCGACACGCTGAAGCGCTACGCGGCCGGAAAGTGGAGCGTCCGCGAGGTGCTCGGCCACATGATCGATACCGAGCGCATCTTCGCCTACCGGGCGCTCCGCTTCGCGCGCAACGACCGCACCCCGCTGCCGGGCTTCGAGCAGGACGATTACATCCCCGCCGCGCAGTTCGACCGCCGCCCGTGGACCGGTCTGCTGGAGGAGTTCGAGGCGGTGCGGCGGAGCAACCTCCTGATGTTCCGCGGCCTCACCGAGGAGGCATGGCTGCGGCAGGGAGTCGCCTCCGAAAACCCGATGAGCGTCCGCGCGGCCGCCTACGCGATCGCCGGGCACGAACTGCACCACATGCGCGTGCTGCGCGAAAAATACGGCGTGTAGATACTGCCCGAAAGGTGTAAAAAACGAGTTCAGTAGCTCAAATTACTGGTGCAATTGTCCTTGCGTTGCTGTAAACTAAAGCCAAATCTTTGGTGGCGTAGCTAGAATTACTTCGGGGAGTACCATGTCGTTTTCCTGGAAACGGGCGACCCAAGTGGTTGCCGCGGTCGCGATGCCCAGCAGACTGGCGCCCAGCGCGAGGGCACTGGTCAGCGTCGAAACACCGCCTTCCCCAAGTACTTCGTTTCAGAACTCCATCAACATCTCGAGATACTTCCGAAGGAGCATTATTCATGTCAAGTAAGTCTCGCATTGCATCAGCTCTCGTGCTGGTCTTTTTAACGGCCTCTGCGATGTTCGGGCAGGCCGTTGCCATCGGCAGCGTCAGCGGTACGGTCTCCGATCAGAGCGGCAGCCTTGTTCCGGGAGCAACCGTACGCATGATCCAAACTGACAAAGGAACCGTCAGCTCGGGGAACACCAACGCGGACGGCCGTTACACGTTTAATAACCTGCCCACCGGACCATATCGCCTGGAGGTTCAGGCGAATGGCTTCAAGAACTACTCGCAGACCGGCATCATCCTGCAAGTGGCGGAAAACCTCACCCAGAACGTCGCCCTGCAGGTGGGAGCCCTGACGGAGACGGTGGAAGTGACAGCCGGCGCCAGCATGGTGGAGACCAGGGATTCGTCGATCTCCCAGGTCATCGAACAGCAGCGCATCGTGGATCTGCCGCTCAATGGCCGCAACCTCACCTCCTTGCTCACCCTCTCCGGCGTCGCCACCGCCGGCTCCGACATGACCTTGAATGGCGGCGACCTGACGGGCAGCAAGAACATCCAGGGAACCAGCGGCGGTTCGGTGCAGATTTCGGTTGCCGGCGGCGCCGCCAACGGCGTCAACTATCTGCTGGATGGCGGCGATAACAACGACGCCTTCAGCAACGTAAACCTGCCCATTCCGTTCCCGGATGCGGTACAGGAATTCAGCGTACAGACCAGCGGATTGCCCGCCCAATACGGGCTGCACCCGGGCGGTGTGGTCAACATCGTGACCAAGTCGGGATCCAACTCGTTCCACGGCGATGCATTCGAGTTTCTGCGCAATGGCGATCTCAACGCCCGCCAGAATTCCACACCGTTGCGGGATACCTTGAAACGCAGCCAGTTCGGCGGCGTGGCGGGCGGCCGCATCATCAAGGACAAGCTGTTCTTCTTCGCCGGCTATCAGGGCACCCGGCAACGCAGCGATCCGGCCACCCAGACTGCCTATACCCCAACCGCGGCGACGCTGAAGGGAGACTTCAGCGTGGCGGATGGCTCCAAGGCCAGCGGCGGCTGTCTCGCCACGGCGAGAACATTGAAGGACGCTAGCGGCACCGTATACCCCGGCAACCAGATTCCCGTGAACACGTTCGACCCTGCCGGTTTTAAACTGGCATCCACCTATATCCCGATTGCATCCGACCCTTGCGGGAAGACCTTCTTCGGCTATCTCGCCAACAATCCGGACGACCAGGTGATCGGCCGCGTGGATTACAACGTCTCTGCCAAGCAGGCCTTCTTTGGGCGCTACTTCATTTATGCGTACAAGGCCCTGTCGCTATTCGACGGCAAGAACGCGCTGACCACCGGATCGCCCGGCAACGAACAGCGTTCGCAGACCATGACCATCGGCGATACGTATACCTTCAGTGCCGCGGCGGTCAACTCGTTCCACGCCACCTTCGACCGGCGCCGCAACAACCGCGCCTCGGCAGCCACCCTGTTCAGCCCGACTGACCTGGGCGTCAACATGTTTATCAACTACCCGCACTATACGCAGCTCAGCGTAAGCAGCTACTCGGGCGGCGGATTCAACGTGGGCTGCGGCACCTGCGCCTTCGCCAATTTCAATATCAACACGTACCAGTTGGCCGACGATTTCACCCTCATCCGCGGCAAACACCAGATCGCTTTCGGCTTCGATGGCCGCAAGGATCAGTTCAATTCCTTTAACCACCAGCAGTCCAACGGCCAGTTCACCTTCGGCGGCGCCACCTCTGGCGACGGCCTGGCGGACCTTCTGATCGGCCGCTTCTCCGGCTTGACCGACGGCAATGTGATTTCCGATTACCTGCGCCAAACGGTCGTGGCGGCTTACGTGCAGGATGCCTTCCGGCCCACCTCCCATTTGACCATCAACCTCGGCGTTCGCTGGGAGCCCTCCGTGCCGGCCTACGATAAGCAGGGGCGCGGCAACCAGTTCAGCTTCCCGCTCTTCACCCAGGGTTGGCATAGCTCTGTGTACCCCACCGCGCCGGCGGGACTGATCTTCACCGGCGATAAGGAGAACAAGTACGGCAACGCGCTCACAGCCCCGCACTGGGCCACTTTCTCCCCCCGCCTCGGCGTGGTTTGGGATCCCAACGGCGACGGCAAGCAGACCATCCGCTCGTCGTTCAGCCTGATTCACGACACCATCGAGCTGTTCTATCCCGAACGTTGGACCACCAATGCGCCTTACGTCTCTTCGCTCACCCTCACCAGCGGACAGTTCTCCGACCCGTTCAAGACCTACGTGTTGAACGGCAAGACCGGCGACCCGTTCCCCGGCGCCGCTGTGTTCCCGGTAGGAGGCGCGTACATCAACGTTCCGGGTAACGTCAAGGTTACTTACATGATGCAGTGGAACCTGAGTTATCAGCGCCAGTTGGCCAAGGATTGGATGGTGACGGCCAACTATCTGGGCAGTGTCTCCAGGCACATCCTGGGCTCGTTCGACGCCAACGCTTCGGTCTATACAGGCCCGGCCTCAAACACCGGCAGCGGCGCCAACGGCAGTAATCAGCGGCGCCCCACCTATCTGCTCAACCCCGCCCAGGGCCAGTTGTACGGCAATATTCAGACGACCGACGACGGCGCCAACGCCTCCTATCACGGACTCCTGATGAAGGGCGAGAAACGCATGTCCCACGGCGTTACGGCGTATGCCACTTACACTTATAGCCACTGCGTCAGCACGTGGGATTTCGCCGGAGAACTGGCTGGTCCGGT
>JADGNS010000364.1 GCA_017883355.1 Candidatus Solibacter sp. | reverse complement strand
GGCGGTCAGGATCAGTTTGGAAACCTGCGCCCGGTTGCCCGCCCGCAGGCACTGGTGTGCCCCGTTGTGTTCGCTATCCACCGGCAAAAGTTCCGCTCCGTACTGACGGACGGCTTGCATCACCAGACTGCCGCCGGAGACCAGGACTTCCTTATTGGCCAGTCCCACGCGCTTGCCCAGGCAGACCGCTTCATACGTGGCTTCCAGTCCGGCCACGCCGACAATGGCGGAAATCACCGTATCGACTTCCCCCGCCCGTACCGCTTCCACCCGGGCTGCGTCGCCCCACCCTAGTTCCGGCCAGTCGGTCCGCGGCAGGCCGGACGCCGCCAGGCATTCGGTTAGACGGGTCAACCCGTCCGAGGTCGCGACTACTGCCAGTTTGGGACGGAATTCCAGGATTTGGGCGGTCAGGGTCTCGATGTTGTGGCCCGCCACCAGGGAGTACACCTTATATAGGTGGCGGTTGCGCCGAACCACGTCGAGAGTGTTGGTTCCGATCGAGCCCGTAGACCCCAGAACGGCGATTGTCTTCATCGGAGCATCTGCCATTTTAGCACAGGGAACCTAAAAGCTCGCCGTGAACAAATGTACAGTTTTTCATAGGGGAAAATACCGGACATGAGGCAATATGCCACATTGGAGGCGAAAAGTAACGTTGTTTGGGGGTTTTGCTTCTTGGAAGGTCCTCTAAACCCTTTCGGGCGCCGGGGAGGATTGCTTCAGGGGTCTTTTATTAGAGGTTAGTCTCGCTTTGGTGGGAGTTGCCTCCCCGGCTTATTCCAATAATAGTAGATTCCATTTCTGGAAGCAACACTTATTTATATTTATTTTTTGGAAACCACTTCCACCCCGGCCACATTCTCTAAAACCTTGATTGTAGAGCAAATATCCTCGTCACCATGGCCGGCGGCGATGGCCGTCTGGAAAAGTTGGCGGCTCAGAGCCGTCAAAAGGAGCGGTACACCCAGTTCCTGACCGCGTTCCAGCATCAGACCAATGTCCTTTTCCATCCACTTGACACTAAAGTTGGTGGTAAAGTCCCGTTCCAGGACGAAGGGAGCCTTGTAATTGATGAGCCCGCTCTTGGCGGCGCTGTTGTCCAGAATCTCCAGCATCAGCTTGGGATCCAGGCCGCCCTTGGTGGCCAGCACCATGCCTTCGTTGAAGGCCATCAGGATATTCGACAGGATGAGGTTCTGGGTCAGCTTGGCCTGCAGCCCCATGCCGGCAGCCCCGCAGAAGTAGATCTTCTTGCCCAGTGCGTCGAGGAGCGGGCGGACCCGGTCAAAAGCGGTTGGATCGCCGCCGATCATAAAGGTCAGGTTGCCGCTCTCGGCACCGGGCGTGGAGCCGGTGACAGGGGCGTCGAGGAAATCGACACCCTTGGCCTTGAGGGCCTGCCCGATGCGGCGGCTCTCGCTGACGGCGATCGTGCTACAGTCGACCACCACAGACCCGGGGCGGACGCCTTCGATGATGCCGCCGGAGCCGAGGATGACGTCCCTCGCCATCTGGGTATCGCCCACGCAGACGAAGAGGACGTCGGCGTTCCCGGCGGCTTCCTTCGGGGTGGCACAGAATTTGCCTTTTTCCGCGTCGGCAAGGTCCCGGGCTTTGGCGATGGTGTTGCTCCAGACGGCCACTTCGTGTCCGGCGCGCAGGAGGTTGCGGGCCATGGGGTACCCCATGAGTCCGAGTCCGAGAAATCCTAATCTGGGCATGAATTTGGATTGTACGGGATTGGCTGGGCCTGGAACAATCTGAAATCGATCGCCGGACGTACAATCGATGGTAGCCGTTAAGGCAATGTGTTGTGCAGGAGGCCAGGGTGCATACGTTCTTCCAGGATCTCCGCCTTGCCGCCCGCCAGATGCGGAAGAGCCCGCGATTTGCGTTGATCGTGGTGCTCACAGTCGCCCTGGGCATCGGCGCCAATACCGCCATCTTCAGTTGCCTGAACGGCTTTCTTCGACCGCTGCCGGTCCGGTCGCCGGAGCAGATCGTCGTGCTGGCGGCGCAACTCAAGGATGACGAAACCGGCCTCCGGTACCGCTTTTCCTTCGCGGCGCTGAACGACCTCCGCCGCCAGGCCGACCGGTTCAGCGACGTCTTTGGCTTCAATGCAATGCTGGGCGGCTTGCGGGCAAATAACAGGGTCACGCCATTCCTCTATAGCACTGTCACCGGCAATTTCTTCCCGGCTCTCGGCGTGAAGCCGGTGGCGGGCCGCCTGTTTCTGCCCGGCGAAGGAGAAGGTCGCGGCATGGAGACGCCCGTGGTTCTGGGCTACGCGTGTTGGCAGCGGTTGTTCGGCGGCTCTCCCGGAGTGATCGGCAGACAGGTGCGCCTCGATGGCTTTGGCGCACGCGTGATCGGCGTGGTGCCAAAGGAGTTCCTGGGAACCTGGGCCGGCGCCGAAATGGACGGCTATCTGCCCGTCAACGTCCTCGGTCGTTATGGCGACGCGGCTTCGGATTTCTTCACCGACCGCAATCGCCGGTCGCTCACGCTTATGGGCCGGTTGAAACCGGGCGTCAGCTTGCGCGAGGCGCAGAGTTCGGTGGATGTGATCGCGCGCCGCCTGGAAGCCCAATACCCGGCCACCGACAAGGACATCGGAATCCGCCTGGTTCCCGAGCAGTTGGCGCGCCCGGTGCCGGTGCGTTTTATGGCGGAGTCGCTTCCCCTCATCCGGCTGTTTCTGCTCGCGCTCGCTGCCATGGTGCTGCTGCTGGCTTGTATGAACGTGGCCAACCTGGTGATGGTTCGCGCCAGCGCGCGCCAGCGGGAAATGGCGATTCGGGCGGCGCTCGGCGCCGGGCGCGGACGCCTGCTCCGCCAGATGCTGACCGAAAGCTGCGTTTTGGCGTTCCTCGGGGTGGCTGCCGGCCTGGCTTTCGGCAAGTGGGGCGGCAGTGCCTTTGTGGGATCGATCAGCGCGGGAACCAGCCTGCCCGTGAACGTCAACTACAGCTTCGATTGGCGGGTTTTCGGTTACGCCCTGGCGGCGGCGGTTTTCACGGTGCTCGTGATCGGCCTGTGGCCGGCCATCCGGGCTTCGCGCATCGCCGGCCACGCCGCACTGCGCGATGGCGGTTGGGGCAGCTCGACAGGCCCGGCCAGTCTGCGGCTGCGCAGCACGCTGGTGGTGGCGCAGGTGGCGGCCTCGCTGATGTTGCTGATTGTGGCGGGCATGCTGGTGCGCGGTCTGCAACATGCGCAACGCCTGGACCTCGGCTTCCAGCCGGACCATGTGCTCAATGTTCGCCTCAACCCCCGCGACCTCGGCTACAGCGAGCCACGCACCCGGGACTTTTATCGCGAATTGAAGCGGCGCATCGGCGCTCTGCCCGGGGTGCAGTCGGTGAGCCTGGCGTTCAGCGTGCCGCTCGGCTATATCTTCGATGGAAAGGATGTATACGTAGAGGGCCGCCCCGTAACGCCGGGCGATCGCGCGCCCCACGTGATGGCCAACTCCATTGATGGAGATTACTTCGGCACCATGCGGATTCCGCTGTTGCGCGGGCGCGCTTTCACCGAAAACGACGACGAAAAGGCACCACTGGTGGCGATCGTCAACCAGACCATGGCGGCCCGTTTCTGGCCGCGCCAGGAGACAATCGGCAAACGCTTTGCCCTTCAGGCCGGCGGCCCGCTCTGGCAGGTTGTGGGAGTGGCGCGCGACAGCAAATACCTGGTGATTTTCGAAAGCCCGCTGCCGTACTTTTATGTTCCCCTGGCGCAGAATTTCTATTGGATCCGGGTGTTGCAGGTGCATACCGCTCTGCCGCCGGAAGCGCTTCGCACGCGCGTGCAGCAGGAGATTCAGGCGCTCGATCCCGACCTTCCCCTGGCCGATTTTCAAACCATGACCGAATCGCTAAACGGGTTCATGGGCTTTCGCATGTTTCAAATGGGCGCGCAGCAGGCCGGGGCCTTGGGCCTGCTGGGTCTGATTCTGGCCGTGATCGGGGTTTACGGCGTGGTCTCTTATGGCGCGGCCCAACGCACGCACGAGATAGGTATTCGCATGGCCCTGGGCGCCGAACCGGTGCAGGTCCTCGCCATGATCTTGCGCCAGGGAGTCTGGCTCGTAGTAGTTGGCGTGCTCTCCGGCCTCGTTTTCGCCAGCCTGTTTACGCGCCTGACCGCGCGGGTCCTGCCACTGGTGGATCGCACCGATCCTTTGACTTTCGGTGTAGTTACCTTGCTGCTGGCGGGGATCACCTTGTGGGCGTGTTATATTCCCGCGCGCCGCGCCATGCGGGTGGACCCGGTGGTGGCGCTCCGGCACGAATAGAACGTGACGGTGCTCTGGCCTGCCGGCAAGCCACCCGTCATCATTGCCGCCTGCAGCGGCTGCGCATAAGCACCCGACTCCCGGCCTCAGGCAAAGAAGGCCCGCCACGTCGTGATCACCAGGGTGTGGGTCACCATGGCGGCGCGGATGCTGCCGGCCTGGTTGCGCGCACGGCCGCAGAACCAGCCGAGGGTGCCCGCGATGATCACCCATTTCCAATTGGGGAATTGGCGGAACCACAGGTGCACTCCGCCGAAGAGGATCGAGGTGAGGATCAGAGCGGTCCGCCGGCTCCAGGTCCAGTCTTCGATCCACTGCTGGAGGACGCCGCGGAAGAAGAACTCCTCAAACAAAGTCAGGACGAACAGGGCGCCGATGAATTGGCCGGCCAGTTTCAGCGGTTCCGACGGTTTCACCAGGTGGCCCGCCTTCAACAGGAATCCCAGAGCCGCTCCGACAGGCAAGAAATAGAAATAGTTCCGCGCCCCGATCCGCCAGTCCTTTGCCGTGGGCAGGAAACCGAAACCGGTCTCGCCGACACGGCGCTCCAGCATCAATACCAGCACCGCCATATTGAAAATCGCCAGGTTGCCGAGGATGCTGATCTCGACTCCTTTGAACGGCGTAGGATAGATGGGCGCGCCGTACTTGCCGAGTATTGCCGCCGCGACGAGCAGCAGGAAACCCGCGTCGGCCCATGGCGTGGCCGGCAGGACGCGATACCAGAGTCCCAGAGCGAGCGCCAGTGCAATCAGCTTGACGAAGCTGATCCACTGAAACGGAATCGCGCCCGAGCAGCAGGCGAGGTAGGGGAGGACGGCGGAGGCCACCAGAAAACCGGGCAGGGACGCGCCCGCCAGTTGTTCGCGCACGCGCGGAAAGGCCGGCACCAGATAGAATGGGTAGACGACGAGGAAGGCGGCAAGTGACGGTAACGCCGCCCAGCTTGGAATGCCCTTCCAGCGCGCATACACGAGGCCGATCACGCACAGCAGCAACCAGCCGGTCCACAGGGTTGCCCGGAAGCCGCCGGACGTCTTCGCCATCGCGCTCATTCTAACATCCGTGCTGCTGGCGGCCCCGGCGCGCGGGCAGGATCCGCCGCCAAACCTGGCGAAACTGGTGGCCCATCGCGAGACGGAAACCGAGACCGAACGCAATGAGTACACGTATCGCCAGGGGGTCACCATCGACGAACTGGACGATCACGGCGCGGCGCGCGGGCAGTATCGCGAGACGCGCGACGTGATCTTTTCCCCCCAGCACGACCGGACGGAGCAGATGCTGGGAAACGCCACCAATGCGCTGAAGAATCTGATCCTCACGGAGGAAGATTTTCAGGATATCCGGAACATCCAGCCGCTGGTGTTGACGGAGGACCAGCTATGGAATTACGAGACGAAGTTCCGCGGCGATGAGACCATCGATGAGGTGGATTGCTGGGTGCTCCAGGTGCGTCCGCGGCAGATTCT
>JADGNS010000363.1 GCA_017883355.1 Candidatus Solibacter sp. | reverse complement strand
TCGGCACCGTCAACGAGATCGATTGCCGCAATCCGAACGAACTGGTAGTCGGCGAAATCACCAACTGGCGCGTGCAACGGATTCGATTGCGGCCGTAAGAACATCTCTCACGCAAAAGCGCCAAGCTCGCCAAGAAACACTCGTTTGTTTTCTTGGCGTGCCTTGCGCCTTGGCGAGAAACCGTTTTTGTCTACTTGAAAATGCTCTTCGGGATCATGGCATGCACGCCCTTGGTCCCGTCCACCGCCTGCGTCACGTTGAAATCCACCGCGGTGCTGCACAGCATGTAGGCGTCGTCGCGCGACAGGTGTTTCTCCGCCACCAGGAAATCGATGGCCTCGCGCACCGCCATCTTCAGCGCCTCCGTCAGGTCCGGATTCAGTCCCATGGAGATGAAGTGCGTGGGCGTCTCCCCGCGGGGGGCTTTGAGGTGCAGATCCTTGCGCACGACGAATTCGAACGTGCCCACCAGCGAGGTTTCGAGCGCGGTGATGTCGACCTCGCCGTTTCCCTGCGCCGCATGGCCGTCGCCCACTTCGAACAGCGCGCCCGGCGCATGGACCGGGATGAACAGCTTTGTTCCCGCCACCAGGTCCTTGTTGTCCAGGTTGCCCGCGTGCGTGCCGGGCGGCGCGCTGGACAGGCGTCCCGCCGCTTCCGGTGGGGCCACTCCCATGCTGCCGAAGAAGGGCCGCAAGGGAATTTCGATGTGATCCGAGAACTTCGCCACGTTGCGTTTGGTATCCAGCGGAATGATCCGGGTGGCGCCCTGGGAGAAATCTTCCGCCGTCAACACGCCGCTGGTCGGTCTGAAACTGTTGTAGGCATACGGAATCGCGTATTGGATTTTGAGAATCCGCACCTCGAGCGTGTCACCCACCTCCGCGCCCTCGACGAAAATCGGCCCGGTCAGGATGTGTCCGCCCGGACCCTTGTCCTTCACCTCCGCATAGATCGCCTTCAACGCGGCTTCGATATCTTCCGCCTTGACCCCGGCCGCCGCCAACCGTTCCGGACTGTTGGTCAGCATGGTTTGGATCTCGACGCGGTCGCCCGACTTGATGCGCAGCACGGGCTTCGCCGCCGACCAGTAGTAGCCCCATGCTACCGTCGCCGGCGTCGCCTTCAGTTGGTAGTCCGCGCCATAGGCCGCCAGCGCGACGAGAGGAATCAGCAGGAATCGCATAATCCAGTGATTCTATCGCATGGGCGATTCCCGAAGCCGTGTTGTACCATAAGGAATTACTGATGAAGGCTTTACTGGAAGCGCTACAGCCGGGCGAGAAGGACTGGGATCTGGCCCAGGCGATCGATCCCTCGCGGCTGCCGGCGCACATTGCGATCATCATGGACGGCAACGGCCGCTGGGCGGGCCGCCGCTTTCTGCCGCGTGTGGCCGGCCATAAGGCTGGAATCGGCCCGGTGCGGACCGCCGTGGAAACTTGCGCGCGGCTGGGCGTCAAGGCGCTCACCCTCTACGCCTTTTCGGTGGAAAACTGGAAGCGCCCGCGTGCCGAAGTGGAGACCCTGTGGCGCCTGCTGCGCTACTACCTCAAACAGGAACTCCCCGAACTGCAGAAGAACGATATCCGGCTGCAAGCCATCGGCCGGCTGGACGCCCTGCCCCCGCAAGTGCGCGGCGAACTCGACGCGGCGGTGGACGCCACGGCGGCCAACCGCGGTCTGCTGGTGAACCTGGCGATCAATTACGGGGGACGCGCCGAGATCGTGGACGCCGTCAATTCCATCCTGGAAATGGCGCGCCTGGACGGCAGCATTCAAACCCTCAAGATCGACGAAGATCTGATCGCCACCAGCCTTTACACCGCCTCCTGCCCGGACCCCGATCTGCTGATCCGCACGTCCGGCGAAATGCGGATCAGTAATTTTCTGCTCTGGCAGATCGCCTACGCCGAACTCTACGTGACCGAGACGCTGTGGCCGGATTTCACACGCACGGACTTGTTGCAGGCCGTGCTGGAATACCAAAAGCGCGACCGCCGGTATGGCGGCCTCAGCGGGACGCCGGTCGAAAGCGTTGCCAAGCCCGGCGAGGAATCCCTGATTGAAGCGCTCCGCACCTCATGAAGCGTGTCCTGACGGCATTAGCCCTCATCCCGATCGTCACCTGGGTGGTATTGCTGGCTGACCCGTGGATTTTCCTGGCGGTGCTGGTGGCCGCCGCCTGCCTCTGTTACCGGGAATACAACGACATCGCCGCCGGCTACGGGTTCGGCGCTCCCGGCGTAGTCGGCTACGGGGCCGGCCTGCTGTTGCTGGTCTGGTGGGATGTCCCGTGGGCCGCCCTGGTGGGCATCACCGTCGTGGCCCTGGTGATGGTGATGCGCGACGGAGATCTGGCGCATGCGCTGCCGCGCGCCGCGCTGCTCCTCACCGGCATCCTTTATGTCTTCGGCTGCTGGAAATGCGCGCGTCCGCTGCGCGAGTTGAATCCCCACTGGCTGATGTACGGCCTGCTGCTCAACTGGGTGGGCGACATCGGCGCCTACTACATCGGACGCCCGTTCGGCAAACACAAGCTTGCGCCGCGGGTGAGCCCCAAGAAATCCTGGGAAGGGTCCATCGCCTCGGTCTTCACCTCGGCCGTGGTGGGAACGTTCTACCTGCAGCGCTTTCTGCCCAGCGTGCCCTTGTGGCAAGCGGCCGCGCTGAGCGTAGCCGCCAACATCGCCGGCCAACTGGGCGACCTGGCCGAATCCGCCATGAAGCGCGGGGCGCACGTGAAAGACAGCGGCGTCATCCTCCCCGGCCACGGCGGTTTGCTGGACCGGGTGGACAGCACGCTGTTCGCCCTCCCCGTCATCTACGCGTATCTCAGGCTGGTATAGGCGACCTCCCCCCGGCTTTCTTCTCCTTGTACATGTCGGCATCGGCGCGGGCGAACATTTGCGCCATCGTCTCTCCCTCCTGCCATGCCGCCACGCCGACGGATGCGCTGACGGGGAGTTTGTGCGGCGCGCCTTCGCCGCGCACGGTGTAATCCCCAAAGACCCATTTGCGCACCCGCTCCACATGCTGGCGCGACTCCTCCAGTCCGCAGTCCAGTACCGCGATGAATTCGTCGCCGCCCCACCGCCCGACATCGTCCATGGCACGGAAGGCGGCCCGCAATTCGGTGGCGAATTGTTTGAGCACGTCGTCTCCCGCCACGTGCCCGAAGGTGTCGTTGACCTGCTTGAAGCCGTTCAGATCGAAAATCAGCACCGAAAACGTCCTTCGCCGCGCCACGCGGAGTTCCAACGCGGCTTCCATCCGGCGCCGGTTCTGCAGCCCGGTCAGGCTGTCCATCGACGCCAGGCGCTCCGCCTCTTCGAGTTTGGTCTGATACTGGCGAAGTTCGCCGCGCATCCGCGTCACGGCTTCCTCGCCGTCCTGCGCCATCTGGTTCACACCGGCCTGCAGTTCGTTGGCGCTGGACACCAGCGAATCGCGGATCTTGGTCAGATCGTCCATGGTGGCTAGCGTCTGCAGCCGCGTCGTGAACTCGGTGAACTGTTTGGAATAGCGCAGGTCACGGTCGCCGACGGCTTCCGCCGTACGCGCCATGATCATCATGATTTCCTTGAATTCTTCGGTCTTGTGCCGGTAGTATTCGGCGGACTGCTCTCCCCACTGGTGTAATTCCGCCTCCACCCGCGCTTCCGTCTCCTGCAACCGCCGGGGCGTCGCTTCCTGCGCGAGTTGGCTCTGCAGGTTCCACAGGCCAAGCTGGAGTTTTGTACCGAGAGGCGGGCAAGCCTGGACCCCGCTGTTGCCCATCGCCTCCAGCGCGGCGCGGTAGGCGCGCAGGGTCCAGTGGAACAGTTCCTCGTGATTGGAGTCGATCAGCTTCTTCAGAGAGATCACATCCTCACTTATCGGCGAATCCGTGGAATCTCGTGACTATGCGGGCTCACGCGTCTTCAGGAATTCCCTAAGTTATACAGGATTATTCCTATGTGTTATCGAATAATTCCTGGAGTCTTTTATGGATAACAGCAAGTAAGATCAGATAATCCCTTGGCGATGTTGGAAAGTACGTCAGTGCTCCGGAGAACACCTAAGTGCTCTGGAGAGTGTGGAATAGGGCGGTCAGACCTCGACGGGACTTTTTGGCACTTCCGGTACCAAAAACCAGTACCAATCGTGAAGTTCGTAGCTCCTGGTCCCATGGTTTTTTGGGTTATCTGATGGCAATATTGTTTTGTTAACCGGGAATAACACAAAACCATGCGCTCAAACACTCACAACTCCATTCTCACTGCCGCAATCGCGGTTGCAATCCTGATCTTCTGCCCTGCATTACAGGCAACCCAAACCATCTCACTGATTTCCGCCCCCTATTCCTATGCAGGACAGAGTGTTGGTCCTTACACGATGAACATCTCGCCAACACCCGGGAACCTGCTGGCTTTTTGCCTGGACGGGAACCAGATCTTCCACTCAGACACGGGGAGCCTGGGCTCTTCCGCCAGCAGTGTTAACGCCAACCTTACCGCTGTGCAAGAAGACGAAGTGGCACTCCTGGCATCGTGGTCGCTGGCTCAGGACCCCGGCCATACCAACATCAACGGCGTGGAAGGCCCCATTCAGTTGGCCATCTGGTATGTCATGAATACGCTGCCCTCAGGTGTCGTGGTAGACGCGACCCACAATACGCCTGCCTGGTCATTCGTCACTCAAGCACAGACACACTACGGCGCGCACACGAGTTTCTTCAACAACACCCCTGGCTCATTTATGAGCAGCGTGCAGATTTGGACCCCGACCAACTGGGTGCACTACACCGCCGGCATGGCAGTTTCCGCGGAGAATCAGCGCTTCATCACGTTCACGCCGGAACCCGGCACTATGATCTTCCTGGGAACCGGTGTGGTGCTCATGGCGCTCAGCCGGATTCGCCGCCGCCGGTAATCCCGGCCAGGACGAACGGTACGCGCGCTTGCCACAGGGCAGCGGACCCGCATGTAGTCTTGGGGCGACCATCACCCGACGCTCAGTTCTCGCGGCCGTCTCCGCGGCGGCCGCAGCCCAGGCTCAACGCGCTATCCCAACTGGAAACCTCGTCTAAGCGTCCTCTGCCAGTACACCGATTCCAATCTCGAATTCATCAAGGCCGAAGGCTTCACCAGCATGCAACTTCGGCTCGACCCCGCCAGACTCGACGACGCCACGCGCGAAAAAGAGAACCTGCACACCATTGCCTGCCTGGCTTGCAGGAAGACGATATTGCCGCCATTTAAGCGCCTAGCTGGACGCCGGCGGGACAAATTTGTCCCGTTTTTGAGCTATTTTGAACACCGATTTATTGAAACTAAATACTTTACTACAGAATTAGTGGGACAAATTTGTCCCGCTCTGTTGCATTTCCCAACGGAAGGCTGGCGAGTGGTGCGCGCGACCCTTTTCCAATTTGAAAGTAGCATGGGCAAACAAGCATTTTCGGGCGGAATTTTGTTAAGTGATTGAGGGGATAGAGACAGATTATTTTTTGTTCGCGAAATGGCAGGTTTCGCGCTTGACGGCTTCGTAATTGGCATCGAGCGCGGGACCCATCAGGAGGAGCGCCGCGATGCGGCGGGCCATATCGGTGACGTGGCGCGCTTCGTCCTTGGAGAGGCCGCGGCCCAGCAATTCCTTTTCGCGATAGCTGAGCCATTTCTTAATGACTTGATATCCGCCGAGGGTGTACTCCCAGACGGCGGACGGAATGTTGCTCCAGAAGGCTTTGCCGTTGAGATAGACGTCGTAGGTGGAAGCGCCGAGCAGGGCGGCGG
>JADGNS010000362.1 GCA_017883355.1 Candidatus Solibacter sp. | reverse complement strand
GCAGGATGAGATCCCCATCGGACACGTAACCAACGGGGTGCATTTTCGTTCCTGGATTTCGTCGGAGATGAATCAGCTCTACGACCGGTATCTGGGGCCGAAATGGCGCGAGGAACACGTCGATGCGAATCTGTGGCGGCGCGTCGAGAACATTCCGGCCGAAGAACTCTGGCGAACCCACGAGCGGCGCCGGGACCGGCTGGTGGCGTTTGCCAGGCGCCGCCTGCGCCTCCAGCTTCAGCGCCGCGGCGCGTCCCAAGCGGAAATCGACGCCGCCGATGAGGTGCTTGACCCTGACGCCCTGACCATCGGCTTTGCCCGCCGCTTTGCCACCTACAAGCGCGCCACCCTGCTGATGCGCGACATCCCGCGCTTGCAGGAGATTCTCAACCAGCCGGGCAGGCCGGTACAGATCGTTTTCGCCGGCAAAGCGCATCCTCGCGACGATGCCGGCAAGGCGCTGATCCAGCAGGTGGTGAAGCTCGCTCAGCAGAAAGAGTTCCGCCGCCGTCTGGTCTTCCTGGAAGACTACGATATGGCCGTGGCCCGGTCGCTGGTGCAGGGTTCGGACATCTGGCTCAATACGCCGCTGCGGCCCCAGGAGGCCAGCGGCACCAGTGGCATGAAAGTGCTGCCCAACGGCGGCCTGAATCTCAGCATTCTCGACGGCTGGTGGGACGAGGCGTGGCAGGATGCCGCGGCGGAGAAGCGGTTCATCGGCTGGGCCATCGGAAATGGCGAGAGTTACGACAACCCCGACGATCAGGACCAGGTGGAATCGGCGGCCCTCTACTCCTTGCTGGAGCGGGACATCGTCCCTGGCTTCTATGAGCGTAGCGCCGACGGGTTGCCCCGCCGCTGGATCGCCCAGATGAAGAGCTCCATCTCCACTTTGTGCCCGGCGTTCAACATGCAGCGCATGGTCAGACAGTACGCCGCGGATTTCTACGTGACGGCCGATGAAAAGTACCAGCAGCTCACGGCAAATCACGCGGCACGGGCGAGAGCACTGGCGGCGTGGACGTCTCACGTCTGGGCTCATTGGAAGGAAGTGCGCGTCGAATCGGTGGATGGGTTGACTCAAACGGACCTACCGGTGGGCAGCCGTCTCCATGTGCGGGCACACGTTCAGCTCGGCGCACTGAGCCCCGACCAGGTTTCCGTCGAACTCTACGTGGGCAGGCTCGACGCCGATGGCGAGTTGACCGGCGCTTACACCATTCCCATGCAGCCCGCCGGCGAGGGCTGCCATGGCAGGTGGACCTTCGAAGCCGTCACGGTGCCGTGCCCCAGAAGCGGGCTGCATGGCTATACTGTCCGCATTACGCCGTTCCACGTGGACGAGCCGAAGGCGTTCCTGCCGGGGGTGATTACCTGGGCGGATGCCGCGGCGAAGGCCGCTGCCGGGTAACCACCGGCCCCATCCGCTTATCGGCGCCTGGCGTTCTGCTCTTGGGCTTCGCGAGCCTCGTCTTCGGCTTGCAGCCAGTCGTCCATTTCCGAGCCCGATTCGTTGCCCCGCAGAACATAGAGTTCGTAGGCTCGGTTCTGTATCCGTTCTTCCAGGGAAAGCTGCCCTGTGGCGTTGGCAGCCGCTTTTACGCGCGGAGGTTGTGGCATGACAATCCTCCTCCTGACCTACGGTACATCCGATACGCATTCCTCACAAGGAGTCATGAGCCACGGATTTGTATATTCGATCACCTTGGCTGCGGCGCCACGCACCGTTCCTCAAGGAGGCACAAAGCGACCTGGCCGGCGAGCCGCCGGGTTGTCCCATCGAAATCGCGGCCTTGCTGGCCGCCTTGCGCCAACCGTCGCGCGCGATGGATTGCCTGGAGCCGGCTGCCCGGGTACGCCTTTCCGACGCGCAATTCATCGCGGTGGAGCCCATGCTGACGCCGCTCTCCGGCGAACCCCGCTTTCAAGCGCTGAAACGCAGCCTCGGCCTGTAGAGGCCAGGCAGGAAGGGCTTCATTTCGGAGCTTCGAGGCAGGCGAAGATTTCGCGATAGAACTCGGGCTGCGCCTTCCAGGATTGCGCCGTGATCAGGCGGCCATCGCGAACCGCCGGCTTCTCGCTGTATATGCCGCCGGCGCGCTCCACTTCCACGCACACGTGCGGGTGTCCGGTGACCGTGCGCCCGCTGACGAGGCCTGCCGCCACCAGCACCTGGATGCCGTGCCCGATGGCGCAGATGCACTTGTTCTGGGCGGCGAACTCGCGCACCAGGGAGAGCACGCTGGCATCGTTGCGCAGGTACTCCGGTGCGCGTCCCCCCAGGATCACGAGGGCGGCGAACTCCTTGGTGGAGACGGCGGTGATCGCGATCTGGGCGTCCATCGAGGTGCCGGGGTGTTCCACGTAGGTGTCCCAGCCGGGCTCGTAATCGTGGGAGACCAGATGCAGCCGGCGCCGCGCGGGCGCCGCGATCACCGGTTCCCAGTACGCCTCCTGGAATCTCTGGCAGGCGTATAGCGCTTCATAGCTATTGCCGCCGTCACCGGTCATGATCAGAACCTTGCGGGTCATTGGAAGCCAGCATAGCGCGTAGGTCTGCCAGAATGTAAGGGGATGGCGCGAGAAACGGCGGACGTGGTGGTTGTGGGAGCGGGCGCCGCCGGGCTGATGTGCGCGATCGAGGCGGGCAAACGCGGGCGGCGCGTGGTGGTGCTGGAGCACAACCCGCGGATTGCGCGCAAGATCCTGATTTCCGGCGGCGGGCGCTGCAACTTCACCAACCGGCACACCACGGCGGAGAACTTCGTGTCGGGGAACGCGCACTTTGCGAAATCGGCGCTCGCCCGATACACGCCGCGCGACTTCATCGCCATGGTGGAGCGGCACGCCATCCCCTACCACGAGAAGACTCTCGGGCAGCTATTCTGCGACCGTGCCGCCGGCGACATCGTCGCGATGCTGGAAGCGGAGTGCGCGGCGGCGGGCGTGCGCATCGAGACGGGGTGCGCGGTGGAGGGGATTGGCGGTACGAAGGGTGGCGGGTTCGAAATGGAGACGTCGCGCGGGGTTTTGCGGTGCGCGGCGTTGGTGATCTCTAGCGGCGGGCTTTCGATTCCGAAGATGGGGGCCACGCCGTTCGGCTACACGGTGGCGCGCCAGTTCGGAGTCAAGATCGTGGAGTGCCATCCCGCGCTGGTGCCGCTTACCTTTGGCGGCGCGGACCGCGAGCGCTTCGCCGGCATGGCGGGAGTGTCGGCGGAAGTGACGGCACGCGCGCGTGCGCAGTGGTTTCGCGAAAAGCTGCTGTTCACGCACCGCGGTCTGAGCGGGCCGGCGATTTTGCAGGCGTCGTCCTACTGGCGCGCAGGGGAATGTGTGGAGATCGATCTGCTGCCCGGGGTGGATTTCGCGGCGGCGCTGGGCGCGTGCCGGGCGGCCGGCGCGCTGACCGAGGTGCGCACGGAACTGGCGCGGTACCTGCGGAAGCGGCTGGCCGACTGCTGGTGCCAGGTAGCGGGCATATCGAAAGCCGTAGCAGCGCTGAGCGATCGCGAGGTGACGGCGATTGCGGCGGGCCTGCACGTGTGGCGCTTCCAGCCGGCCGGAACCGAAGGGTACGAAAAAGCCGAAGTCACCGGCGGGGGTGTGGACACCGGGGAGTTGTCGTCAAAGACGATGGAGTGCCGCAACGTGCCCGGTCTCTACTTCATCGGCGAAGTGGTGGATGTGACGGGCCAGTTAGGCGGCTTCAATTTTCAATGGGCGTGGGCCTCCGGCGCCGCGGCCGGACGGGCGCTGTAGTCTCCCACGGGCAAGATCGACGGCCAGCACCTGAAGACCGGACAGACAAGTCCGGCGAAACCGACCTGCATTTACTGATAATAAAGGAGTTAATTAAGCAAATGGTCTAAAAAACCGGACAGGCGTGTCCGGTCTGCCGTTGACTTCCCTGGAGCGCGGCGGGAGCGTACCTGCCCACTGATTCCATGTTACGGCACGGTGGGGTGCGAATCCGGGTGTGCAGGATTGTCTGAAGCGGACTAAAAGCTTTCTGGAGAATGGTTTACGGCGGCAAAAATAATCTGCATGTTGGCGTCAACGTATTTTCTTCATGATCCCTTCGACATAGTCCTGAGTCTCCTTGATATCCGGAATCCCGCCCGTCTTATCGACGTTGGCCGCCCCTGCGTTGTAGGCCGCCAGCGCCAGCTTCAGATCGCCTTTATATTTATCCAGCAACTGCTTGAGAAACGTCGCGCCCGCCTCGATGTTCTGTTCGGGGTCGAATGCGTCGTCCACCTTGAACTGCTCGATAGTGGCCGGCATCAATTGCATCAGCCCCTGTGCGCCTTTCGGGGAGGTGGCGCACGGGCGGAAGGCGGACTCCCGCTCGATCACACCGCGGAGCAGTTTGGTGTCCACCTGGTGCTGCTGCGCCGCGCGATCGATGAGCGGGGTGAGTTCCACGTCGGCGATGGGGTCGCAATCCGAAGCGGGAGCCTCTTTTCCGGGCATCATTGGTTGCGAGTGCGACTGCCACTCAACCGCCATTTGGCCCTGTTTTCGAACCGCCTCGCGCTGCTGGGCGATGGCCGCACGTTGCTTTGCCATGGCGGATTGAAATGTCTCGGCCGGCTGGGCCGCAGCCGGGGCCTTGGCCGCATCGGGCGGCGAGGCACGGGCCTTATCCGCGATCTGCGGTGCTACCGGATTCTTATCGACCGTTTGGGGTGTTGGCGCAACCTTATTGGATGTTGAAGGATTGGTAGTTGGGGGCGGTGCGGCAGTTTGGGCCACGGCGGCGCCGGCGAACAGAATCCAGAGAAAACACGTCACATGGACTTATCGGCCAAAACCGCATCCGGCTCTAGTGTTCCGGCGCACAAAAGCACCAGCGAGATCCACAGGGCGTCGGCCAGCAGCAGGTGGACCAACTGCATCCACACCGGAGCACTGAGCAGCAGGTTGGCGACGCCGGCGGTGATCTGCCCGGCGACCATGGCGAGCAGCATCCAGGCGCGCGGGCGGAGCAGCGGCCGCCGTCCCGCCGTGGCCACGGCATAGTAGACCAGCCAGGCTCCGGCGAGTGTGGCGATCGCCGGGTGCAGGACGCGCAGGCGCACGAAGATGCTGGCCGCCGGGTCGAAATCCCGGATCCAGCCTTCGGCCAGCGAGCGGGAAGGGAAGAGAGTGTCGCCCAGCGCGGCGATGGCCCCGCTGACCCCCAGAATCATCACCGTGCCGAGACTGCATGCGGCCATCCATGCCGCGCGTCCGCCGCGAGGCACGGGCGCTTTCCCCGCGGTCCACCATGCGGTCAGCGTCAGGCAGGCCCGCAGAGTCAGCGTATTCACCAGATGGGCCGATAGCGAGTAGGCCCGCGCCGACGACTGGTTCTTCGCGACGTGTTCCAGCAGCACCAGCGCCGCGCCGAGCAGTGCTTCGGTCATCAGAAAAACGGCGGAAAGGGCGGCCCCCAGGCGCACCGCGTGGCGCGGTGGAAACGCGCGGAACGCCCAGAACACCAGCAGGGCCACCAACACCAGATCGATGCCGCTGGTCACGCGGTGCGTGAACTCGATAACGGTATTCAAGCTGGGAGAGCGTGGCAACATCTCGCCGTTGCAGAGCGGCCAGTGCTTGCCGCATCCGGCGCCGGCGCCGGTGGCGCGCACGAAAGCGCCCCACAGCACCACGGCGAGGTTGAAGGCTAGCACGCTCCAGGCGTAGCGCGCGAAGCGGCGAACAGAGGCACGGGTGGGCAAACTTTATTGTATTCCCCCTTGACAGGCGCCGGCGCTAGTGCTACTTTTGCAACTG
>JADGNS010000009.1 GCA_017883355.1 Candidatus Solibacter sp. | reverse complement strand
ATCCCGCAGTCGATTCTGTGGTCGATCGTCGCGGTGGCGGCGCTGTACCTGACGATGAATGTCACGATTATCGGAGTGGTGCCCTGGCGGGAGGCGATTCACTCGACCGCCATCGCATCGGATTTCATCCAGCGGATCTACGGGGCGAAAGCGGCAGCGGTGGTCACCGTTCTGATCCTGTGGACGACGTTCGCATCGGTTTTCGCGGTGCTGCTGGGCTATTCGCGCGTGCCTTACGCGGCGGCGGTGGACGGGCGATTTTTCCGGCCCTTCGCGCGCCTGCACGCCACGAAGAACTTCCCGAATTTCTCGGTGCTGTTCATCGGGGTGCTATCGGCGGCGGCCTCGATGCTGAACCTGGATGTGTTGATCAACGGGCTGATTGTGATCCAGGTGCTGATTCAGTTCATGGCGCAGATTTTCGCGGTCACGCTGATCCGGCGGGGCCGGCCGGACATTGCGCGCCCGTTTCGAATGCCGTTCTACCCCGTTCCGAGCATCATCGCATTCCTCGGCTGGTTGTACATTCTGATCGCTAGCGGCCTGGCCTATATCTTCGCGGGCCTGGCACTGTTGGTGTTGGGAGTGGCCGCATACCTATGGCGCGCCCGCGGGACCGGCGAGTGGCCGTTCGCCGGGCAGCAGGCGGGCGCCGATGCCTGAGCGCGCGAAAGCTCTCGACGTCCTGGTGGCCGGAGAACTGTACACCGACTTGATTCTGAGCGGATTCGATTTCTGGCCGCAGCCCGGGCAGGAGGCTTTTGCGAAGACGTTTCACCGCGAAGTGGGAGGCGGCGCCTCCAATACGGCGTGCGGCCTGGCGAAACTCGGCTCGCGCGCGGCCGTTCTGGGCGTGGTCGGGGAGGATGGCGGCTGGCTGGTTGAGCAATTGGAACGGAACGGGGTGGACACCAGCTACATCAGCCGCGATGCCGTCGAGCCAACCGCAATCACGGTCGCGGTGAGCACACCCGAAGAGCGCAGCTTCCTGACGTACGCCGGAGCGAACCGCGGCTTTCCCGCGGCCCTGGCCGAGGCCGCCGCGGCGAAGCGCCTGGTGCAAGCCGGTCACGTCCACCTGGCGTTCCCGCCGGAGCTATCCAACGCGCCGGAACTCTTCGCCGCGATTCGGGCGAACGGTTGCACGGTCTCGCTGGATGTGGGATGGCACGAAGGCTGGCTGCGCGATGGGCGAGTGCGGGGGATTCTGCCTCTGCTCGATCTGTTCTTTCCCAATGAAGTGGAGGCGCAGTGCATTACGGGCGAGAGCGACCCGGAGAAGATGCTCCGCCGGTTTGCCGACCTGGGGCTTCGGCGCGTGGCGCTCAAGCTGGGCGCGCGCGGGGCGGCGCTGCTGTGGGACGGCGAGGCGTGGTTCGCTGCTCCGCTCGCAGTCAAGCCGATCGACACGACGGGCGCAGGCGACTGCTTCGACGCCGGATTCCTGCATTCCTGGGTAAGAGGCGACTCGGCGGAAGTGTGTCTGTGGGCGGCCAACGCCTGCGGCGCGCTTTCCACCGAGGCTTACGGCGGAGTTAAGGGCGTGCCGGACGGCGTGCGGTTAAAGGAGCTATTGAAAGCACACTTATGCTGAAAGTAACCATCATCGGAGGCGGCGGAGTGCGGACGCCGCTGCTCATTTATGGATTGGCGCAAGCACAGGATTTGCTGCAAATCGGTCAGCTCACGCTATACGACCTGGATGGAGACCGCGCCGAGACCATGGCGAGGCTCGGGCGCGAAATTCTGCGGCAGTCCAACGCCGGCTTCAAGATTCGCGTCCGCGCCCAACTCGAGGACGCGGCGGCGGACGCGGACTTCGTGCTCAGCAGCATCCGCGTGGGCGGGATTGCGGCGCGCGCGCGCGACGAGCGAATCGCCATCGAACATGGCCTGGCCGGCCAGGAGACCACGGGACCTGCCGGGGTGGCCATGGCTCTGCGCACGATTCCGGTTACTCTGAGGCACGCCCGAACGGTGGAACGCGTGGCGCCGGCGGCATGGTTCATCAACTTCACGAACCCCGCCGGATTGATCACCCAGGCGCTGCAACAGCACACCAAGCTACGGGTGATCGGCATTTGCGACACGCCCATCGAGCTGTTTCACAACATCGCGGAAGCGGCTGGGGAGGCGCTCGGCGAGATGGTGTTCGACTACGCCGGGCTGAATCATCTGGGATGGGTACGCCGGGTGACGCTGCGCGGCGAGGACATTACGGAGCGTTTGCTGGGCGACACGGAACTGCTGCGCCGCATCTATCCGACGGGCCTCTTCGACCCCGAGTTGATTCAGGCCCTGCGCCTGATTCCGACCGAATACCTGTTCTTTTACTACAGCCAGCGCAAGGCGCACGAGAACCAGTTGCGCGCCGGAGCCAGCCGCGGCGAAGAGTTGAAGCGCCTGAACGCGGACCTCTTCCAGCGGCTGGGAAGGGCGGACGCACGCGATGGGCTCGCGGCTTATCGCGGGTACCTGCAGCAGCGGAACGCTTCGTATATGAAACTCGAGGCGCAGGGGGGATCGGCGTTCGAGGCGGCGAAGGAAGACCACGACCCGTTTGAGACGGCCACGGGATACCACCGAATCGCGGTCGACGTGATGAGCGGCCTGGTTTCCGAGCGAAGCCGCGCGGTGGTGGTGAATGTGCGGAACGGCGGGGCCATCGACGACCTCGAAGCGGATGATGTGGTGGAGGTGCCTTGTGAGATCGATCGGGAAGGGCCGCGACCGCAGCGGGCGGGCCGCCTGCCGGATTCGGTCCGCGGTCTGGTGCAGGCGGTGAAGGCTTATGAACGCACGGCGATCCAGGCTGCGATCAGCGGATCGGGCTCGCTCGCGCAACTGGCGATGATGGAATATCCGATCATTGGCCAATGGGAATTGGCGGGGAAGCTTAGAAGGTCGCTCATCGAGGGAGATGTGGAGCATCTGGGTTACTTGAGGTGAGCGGTCCGAGCTTCGCTCGGATGCACAAGGCGGAGCCTTATGCCACAGGTGTATGATGGCTGTAAGCACCGGAGGGCGGATTCGTTTCATGGCCACGAGCGTGACCCCCATAGTGGAAAAACTGGAGCCCATGTCGCGTGGGCGGACGGACTCGCGCAAGCGCAAGCCCAAGCAGTTGGCGATCATCAACGAGCTGTGCACCGGATGCGCCGGGTCTCCGGTTTGCGTCGGGTACTGTCCGGTGGAGCAATGCATGTTCTGGGTGCCGGACGACGAGCATCCGCCCTTCGGCCGCATAGAGGTGGACAAATCCACCTGCATCGGATGCGCGAAGTGCACGGCGAAAGGTCCGGACGGTATGTTCCTGGACGGCTGCCCGTGGGACGCCATCGAGATGGTCAACGTGGAGGAGTGGGAGAAGGGCCACGCGGTGGAACTGCCGGCTGTGCCGGACCGCCCGGTCAGCGAGTGGGGCTGGGTGCCATCCGCTTACGTATAGCGCGAGCCGTCTCGACGGCCTGCTGGTGGATGCGATCTGAGGCACCGGCGGCTCCGGTAGCATAGACATCGACCGCTGGCAGATCTTCCGCTTCGCCGACCAGGTAGAGGGCACGGAGCGCTTCCCAGACTTCGTCCCGGTCCGCTTGGACGCGCTGTGTCACGGGGCGCAGCATGGCGACGAGTTCGCGGCGCCCACGCGCGTCGCCGAAGCGCACCAGGGACAGGGCCGCGTTGCGGCGGACCAGCGCGTCAGGATCGTCGAGAAGGTCGAGCAGCGCCCGATGCAGGATATCGGACTGGTTGTCCTGGCCCATGGTCCACGCGGCCAGAGTGCGGATCTCCACCGACGGGCGATGGGCGGCCTGGACGATTTGGGGATACCACGCGCGGGCGGCGGGGTCGGCTTTCGCCATCTGGTCGGCAAGGAAGGTGAGCGCGTGCTGGGTCTTGCGGGGATGCTGTTCATCGGCGAGGTACTGCGCGAGTTCGGCCTGGCTCAGCCGGCGGCCGAACCAGGTCTGGTGCCAGGTGAGATACGGGACGATCACGGCCGCGAGCGCGAGGGCCGCCAGGATCAGCCGCGGACGCAGGTCATGCGCGGGTTGCGGGTTCATCCTTCACGCCTTTCCGCGGCATCAGCTTTTTCATGGTCTGCGGGGGGATGGCGATGGGGAGGAAGACGGCGACGAACAGGAGCCCGACGAAGAGCAGGAACAGGGCGTCGAGGCCTTGTTTGCCGATCTGTCCGGTAAACAGGACCCAGCCGACGGCGGCGAGGCTACCCAAGGCAATCAACCCGCAGACAATTTGTAAGACCCTACTCATCGCGATCCCGGTCCCGATTGCCACGATAGGCGGTCAGCATGACGCCGCAGAACAGACACATGGCCGGCACGAACAAGACTACCACGGCGAGATCCAGCGACTTGGCGGACGCGCCATTGGCCGCGGCGGCGGTGCGGCACATGGAGCATTGGGCGAATGCCACGGCGCCAGATAGAAGAGCAGCGATGGTGAGTTTCATGGCTGTCGCACCGCCAGTTCCAGGGCGCGGACGCCATCGGGGAAGAAGACGGCGAGCAGCGCGATGACGACCACCGCGGGAACGAGCGACCACACCAGGGTGGACCTTTCAAAGCGCAGGTGCATGAAATAGGCGATGATGAGCACGGCCTTGACGAGCGAGAGCACCATCAGGATGCTCAACATGCCGCCGACCGAGAAGGCTTGCACGTAGGCCAGCAAGACCTCGACCGCGGTTAAGACGAGCAGCACGCCCCAGACGACAAAGTACAGGCGGTTGCCGCCCTCGTGGGCGTCGGTCAGCGTGCCGGTTGTTTGGTCGCTCATACTTATCCTTTCACCGATAGCAGATAGACGAGGGGGAAAATGAACATCCACACCAGGTCGACGAAGTGCCAGTAGAGCCCACTCACCTCGACATCGTCAGGCTTGGAACGGCCCCGGCTGAAGTTGGAGGCGACGAAGCCCAGATAGATGACGCCACTGATGACGTGCGTCATGTGGAGGCCGGTGAGCGAAAAGAAGGTGGCGCCGAACAACGGCGAGCCCCAGGGATTTGAGGAGAGCCTCATACCCTCGCGGATCAGGCCCATCCATTCGTTGAGGTGGAGGACGACGAAGGCCAGGCCGAACAGGATGGTGAGGAGAAGGTAGCGGGTGGTTTTTTTGCGGTCGCCCTGCTTGGCCGCGCCTACCGCCATTACCATGGTCAGGCTGGAGGAAAGCAGGACCAGGGTCATCAACGTGGCGGTTACGACGGAGGGCAGGAAATGGAAGGGCGTGGGCCAAACCCGGGCGGCCACGCGCACGTAGCTATAGCCCACCAGCAAGGCGGAAAAGGTGAGCGAATCGGAGAGGATGAACAGCCACATCCCCAGCTTTTTATGGGAAATGGCGTAGGGGTGGACGCCGCCGCTCCAATCGTCGGCCACCATCGTTATGGCGTTTGCTCTGTCGGCCATGTGCAAGCCTCCTCGCGATCAGTTCATTCCAAACAGCAGAAACAGCAAGTAGAGCCAAAGTGCGCCCATGAAATGCCAGTAGAGAGAAGCCGCTTCCAGCCAGCGGAAGCGCCGCTCCTGGGCGACGACGGTAATGCCGCCGAGGGCGAAAAGGCCTCCGAGTATGTGGAGGCCGTGCGCGGCGGTCAGCACGTAGAAGAACGCGGCGTGCGGATTGTTCGAGAGATAGACGCCCCGGGACTGGAGTTGGCGCCAGGCGAAGACCTGGCCGGCGACGAAGAGCACGCCCATCGCCTGGCTGAGAGTCAGCCAGAGACGCTCTTGGCGATGGCGGCGGTAGACCTCCAGCGAGAGGCTGCTGATGACGAGCGCCAGGGTGTTGGCGATCATGATGCGGGGCATCGGCACGGCGTGCCAGTCCGGGTCGAGGGCGTGGCGGACCACATAGGCGCTGGTGAACGCGGTGAACAACATGCCGATGGCTGCGAGGGCCAGTTTCATCCCCAGCAGGGAGGTGCGCAGGGACACGCGGGGATCGGCGGGCGGCGGCCCTAAGGGGAGTTCGAGGGTGGATACGCTCACGGACGGGCCTCCGGGGGATCGGTTTGCATGATGTAGTCCTTGGCCGCGCCCGGCACGCTGTATTCGTAGGGGCCGTGATGGACTATGGGCTCGATGGGGCCGAAGTTATCGAAGGGCGGCGGCGAAGGAATGCTCCATTCGAGCGAGGTGGACTCCCACGGATTGTCTCCCGCCGGCTTGCCCTTCTTCAGGCTCCAGAAAAAGTTGAAGAAGAAAATCACCTGCGCGGTGATGGTGATAAAGGCGGCGATGGAGATGAACAGATGCAGCGGCTGGAGGTGCAGGAGATACTTGAACTCGGTCAGTTGCGCGTAGCGCCGGGGATGGCCCGCTAATCCCAGAAAGTGCATCGGCATGAAGATGCAGTACACGCCGACCAGGGAGAACCAGAAGTGCACCTTGCCCCAGCCTTCGTGCATGAGGCGGCCGAACATCTTGGGGTACCAGTAATACATGCCGGCGAAGATGCCGAAGATGGCGGCGACGCCCATGATGATGTGGAAGTGAGCGACCACGAAATAGGTGTCGTGGAGGAAGATATCCACGGCGGGCTGCGCCAGCAGCATGCCGGTGACGCCGCCAGAGACGAACAGCGAAACGAAGCCGAGCGAGAAGAGCATGGCGCAGGTAAAGCGGATCTGGCCCTTCCAGAGAGTGGCCAGCCAGTTGAAGGTTTTGATGGCGGAAGGGACGCCGACGGCCATGGTAGTAATGGAGAACGCCATGGCGGTGTAGGGGCTCATGCCGCTCATGAACATGTGATGTCCCCAGACGACGTAGCTGATGAAGCCGATAGCGAAGATGGCGCCCACCATGGCCTTATAGGCAAACACGGGCTTGCGGGAGAAGGTGGACAGGATGTGCGATGTCACTCCCATGCCGGGGAGGATGGCGATATAGACTTCGGGGTGGCCGAAGAACCAGAACAGGTGCTGCCACAGGAGGGGCGATCCGCCGCTGTTGGTGAGGTGCTTGTCGCTGATGACGAGTCCGGCGGGAATGAAGAAGCTGCTGCCGCCGACGCGATCGAGGAGGAGGAGCACGCCGCCGGCCAAAAGGACGGGGAACGCCAGCAGGGCGAGAATGGCGGTGGTGAACCAGGCCCAGGAAGTGAGCGGCATGCGCATCAGGGACATGCCGCGCGCACGCAGATTGAGCACGGTTGTGAGGAAATTGAGAGCGGTGAGCAGCGACCCGGCGCAGAAGATGGCGATGCTGATGACCCAGAGGGTCTGGCCGGCCCCCATCCCGGGTCCGCCGATGGCGCCGACGGCGCTCAGCGGCGTGTAGGCGGTCCAGCCGGCGATGGGCGCGCCGCCGGTGGCAAACAGGGCCATCAACATGACGACGAAGGCGACGAAGGTCACCCAGAACGACATCATGTTCATGAACGGGAACGCCATGTCGCGGGCGCCCACCTGGATGGGCAGGAAGTAGTTGCCGAAGCCGGAGAGCGGGGCCGTGGTGAGCACGAAAAACACCATGATGGTGCCGTGCATGGTGAGCATGGCGAGGTAGAACTCGGGCGTCATGGGACCGCCGGCGAAGCCCTCCGGGAAGATGTGCGCGAGCATGGGCCACTTCTCCAGGGGCCAAGCCAGGCGCAAGCGCATCAGGACAGAGAGAATCATGCCGACCGTTACGGCGACCATGGCCAGCATCAGGTACTGGATGCCGATCACCTTGTGATCCATGCTGAAGATGTACTTGCGCACGAAGCCTGTGGGAGCTTCGTGTTGATGCGCCGCTACGTGAACGTCCATTACTGTTTCCTCACCGGCAGGCTTTTCATTTACATGGCCGCCCTGGTTTTGAGCCACTGGTCGAAGTCGGCCTGGGTCATCACCAGGAGCCGGCCTCGCATTTTGTAGTGCTGCATGCCGCACAACTCGGCGCAGGCGATTTCAAACTCGCCGATCTTGGTGGCGGTGAACGACACGCCGATCCCCAGGCCGGGCACGGCATCCTGCTTGACGCGCAATTGCGGCACGAAGAAGGAGTGCGTCACATCCTTGCTGCGCAGCATGACGCGGATGGGACGGTTCACGGGGATGGCCATGATGTTCTGGGTGGTGACGTCGTCCTTGCCGGCGGGGTCTTTGGGGTCGAGCCCGATGTAGTTACCGTTGGCGTCGTCGATGAGCGCCGGATTAGTGCGGCCCAGAACACCGTCCGCGCCGGGATAACGGAAATTCCAGGCGAACTGCTGCGCGGTGAGTTCCACCATGACGGCGTCGGCAGGCACGGGGGCCTGGAAATAGGCCGCCCAAATGCGATTCCCGGAGATTCCGAGGCCGACGAAAATCACCAGGGTGATGAAGGTCCAGGTGAACTCCAGCTTGGGATTCTCGTGCCAGTAACTGGCGGCGCGGCCCTGCCCGCGGAACTTCCAGATGAAGTACCCGAGGGCGATCTGAGCCAGGAAGAAGACGGTGCCGGCGATGATCAGCGTCATCACCAACTGGTCGTCGATGGCCGCGCCATGTACGGAGATCAGCTCGGGCAGCCACCACACCTTGAACAAGAAGATGCCGACCGTCACCGTGCCGACCGCAACGAAGAACAATCCTAAAAGCAGCGCCATAATCCCCTCCCTGTTATTTCCCCAGCGCCATCAAGCCGAGCAGCGCGGGCAGATACACGACGCTACCGAGCAGCAGCCGCATGGCGTGGCGCCGCGACTGATCGGCCGCCGTGCGCACGGCGAGATACAGCATCCCCGCGCCCAGCAGGAGCGCGCCCGCGATGTAGACCGGCCCGGCCAACCGGAGCAGCGCCGGCGCCAGGCTGACGGGCAGCGTGACAATCGCAAAGCCGATCATCTGCCGCCCCAGCGTGGTTCCGGCGGGTTCCACGGTGGACCAAAGGCGGATTCCCGCTTGCGCGTAATCGTCGCGATAGAGCAGCGCAATGGAGTGGAAATGCGGGAACTGCCAGACGAAGAGGATGGCGAAGAGCGACCAGGCCTCCAGGCTTAATTGGCCGGTGGCCGCCACCCACCCGAGCAGCGGAGGCGCGGCGCCGGGGAACGCACCGACGAACGTGCAGTGCGGGGAGCGGGTTTTGAGCGGCGTATAAACGAACAGGTAGGCCACCAGAGTTAGGGCGCCGATCAACGCACTTAGTAAGTTGACCATGGCGGCCAAGGTGAGAATTCCGGCGGCGGAAGCAAGCCAGCCGAAGCCGAGCGCCTCGCGCGGCGTCAACCGCCCGGACGGCAGGGGCCGGTTTTCGGTACGCCGCATGCGCGCGTCCAATTGGCGCTCGAAGCATTGGTTGAGCGCGAACATGCCGGCGGCCAACAAGGTCACGCCGAGGATGGTGCCCCAGGAGCGGAGCGGGTTGGGAGTCCCGGCCGAGCCCATCCAGAAACCGGCCCAAGCTACCGCCACCACGAGCGCGGCCACACGCGGCTTGGTGAGTTCCCAATAGGCTGTCAGCTTTTGAACAACGTCGAGTCCAGCCAGGTCGACGCTTCGCGGGGCGCTGGCGATCCACATGGCGAGTTTAGTGTAGGACCAGGGCCGGCATCAGTTTGAGCGAACTGGGCAGGTAGGCCTGGTCGGGCTTGAAGCTGAAATCCGCCGTAGCCGCGCCCTTGGCCGCTACGGTGACCTTCATGGTCTGCGCGCCATACTGCTCGTGGACGGCTTCGATTTCGTAGTTGCCGGGGGGCAGGCCCTTCAGCTCGAACGTGCCATCGTCGCCGGTGACGGCGAAGAAGGGATTGTCCACCACGTGAATGAAAGCCTTCATCCAGGGGTGCTGATTGCACTTCACGGGGACGCTGACCTCGGCCCGGCTGAAGGTCTGAATGATGGGGTCGGCCTTGGGCGGCTGGGACACGTTCCACTCCCGGTTGACTTTGGGCATGGGGTGGATGTTATGGGTGGTGTCGTCGCTGGTCACGACCTTGAGATTCTGTTTGGCACGGATGCCCAGCACGTGCGGCTTATACTGGCAGCCGTCCTGGTCGATGGTCACCGGGTCGGACGGGACGGCGAAAGTCTTGCCTTCGAGGCCGGTCTTCACGTAGACGAAGACATTGCGCAAGGTGGCGTTTTTGTTAGCCACTACGGTCTCGGGATAAACCGGCTCTTTGTGTTTGGCGGCGCACACCGAGTCGGCGTCCATGAGGATGGCTTTGGCCTTGGGGGCTGCCCCGGGGAAGGCCACCTTTCCGGTGACGGTCCCTTCGTCGCCGGTGGGCTGATAGACCGCGCCTCCTTCGGCGGCCGCGGGCTGCTTCTCGGCGGTCTTGGTGTCGCCGCCACCGCCGCAGCCGGTGAAGGCCCAGGCCATCGCGGCCAGGCCGCATACCACTATCGAATTCCGTTTCATTTTCCCCTCTCCTTGTCCTACTTGCCTCGCGCCGGCAGCATCTGAGTCAAGCGACGCTGTTCCTCCGGCGTGATCTGAAACATGTAGCGCACCAACAACTGAACGTGATCTTGCTTGTAATTCTGGAAAGCTGCCGGCGTGGGGCCGGCGAAAACCCAGCGCGCGCCATCGCGGCGGAAGAGGCCGGACGGCATGGCGGTACCGGGCGAGATGGCGCCGGGATCGAGCATCCAGCGCGCCGTCCAGGTGGGCTTGAGCCTCTCCCTGGCAACGAGGAAACTAGGCGCGGTGGCGAAACGGTCGTGGTTGGGATCGCCCACGAGGTGGCACTTCAGACAGGGCGCCGCCGTCGAGGTGAAGAGCGCACGGGCGAGAGTGCGTTCGGCTTCGTCGAGGGGCACGAGCTCGTCGGCAATGTAAGGCGTCGACTGCGCGGCGCGCGCCATGAAGAAGCGGGTCAAGATCTGAATCTCGTTGGGCGAGAAACTGAAGGTGGGCATGTGCGCGCGCAGGTAGGTGCGTACACCGTTGCCTTCCTTCTTTGCGAGCGACGGATCGTTCAGAAAACGGGTCAGCCAGGCGGGATTGACGCGCGCGCCTTCCTGCAACAAGGCGGGCGGAATCTGTTCTTTCCAGTCCGGGTCCTGATAGCGCGGCAACCCGCTCAGGATCGACTTCTGGCCGGCCTGAAGCTCGTGGCAACCCATACAGTTGTACTTCTTGATGAGCCACCAGCCCTCCTGGATATCATGCTGCTGGTCGGTGGGGATGTAGCGGAAGCTGGCCGGAATGGAGCGGAAATCGCCGAAGAACGGCGAGTCCAGACTACCCAGGAGGAACGTGGTGAGAGCGCGGATGTCGTCTTTGGCGAGAGAGATTTTGGGCATCCGCAATTGATCTTCGGGAGCCCGCTGGCGGCCCTGATCGTACACGGCGGGATTTTCCAGCTTGTGCTCGAAGAAGCCCTTGTGGGTATACCACTCCTCGTCTTTCGCCTTGTGCTCGAGGAGGCCGAAATCCAGTTGCTCCATCGGCTTGCTGGCTTCCTTGGTGAGCTCGGTACCGATGCGGGGCGCGTCTTCGAGCGAGCGGATCTCGTGGCAACTGGCGCAGCCGTAGCGAGACACCAACTGGCGCCCGCGCTGGGCGAGTTGCGGATCGTCCATGAAGGGAGCGTCGGGATAGGAATCGGCGTGCTTAAGAGACACGAGATAGGAAGCGATGTCGCGGGCTTCGTCCGGGGTGAGCCGAAGACTGGGCATCACCGTCATATTTTGTACCTGGAGCTCGGCGCCATCGTTGGGGCACCGCGAGTGCTCCAGGTCGAAGAGGAAGGGCTGTCCGTTTTTGGCGTAATCCTCGGGACCGAGGTCTTTGGCTTCGCGCGGGCAGTAGGGACGAGTGCGCTGGCGAGGGTTGTGGACCCAGCGCACCACGTAGTCGTAGCTGTTCTTTTCGCCCACGCGGGAGAGGTTGGCGGCGAAATCGCCGCCCATCCGGCTGCCGCCCTCGCCGATGGAATGGCAGGCGAGACAGCCGCGGGTCTCAAACAACTCTTTGCCGCGCGGGGCATCGCCGGGCCGCTCTTGAGGGACGGCTGGACCGGTCCATCCGGATTGCCAGACGAAGGCGGAGAGCGCGCGGATTTCGTCGGCAGAGAGGCGGAAGGCCGGCATCTTGGTGCCCGGACGAAAAGCCTGCGGGTCCTTCAGCCAGACCGGAATCCATTCCTTGCGCAGTTTGAGGCGGACGTCTTTGAGATTGGGGCCGACCTTCTTGACGTCCTGCATCAGGAACTTGGCTTTCGACTCCAGTTCGGCCACTTTGGCCTCGCTATTGCTGGCGCCGATGCGCAAATATTCGGCGGCGGCGAAGTGCTTTTTGGCGTTTTCGTCGGAGTCGGCGCTGTCGCCCAGTTTGATCTCGCGTTCGGCCTCGATGCGTGCGTCCTTCTGGCGCGTCTCCAGGGTCTGGATCTCTTTGGTCGTGGTGGTCAGCGCATCCGCTTCACGGTCGAAGGATTCATGGCGGTGGCAGCCCATGCAGCCTTTCACCTGGAACAAGTCGCGGCCGCGGGTGAGCACGGGAGCGAATTCGAGCACGCGGTCTGTGGCGTGGCACTGGACGCAGCCGGCTTCCACGTTGACCGTGGGGAACAGCGGCCAGAGCCAATGCTCGTTATTGCCGTGGGCTTTCTCGGCGCTGGAGGTAGCGCGACCGTTGCCGTTGTGACAGGGCGTGCAGCCAAAGCGCTCCACATCGTGGAGCGCGATGAGCGGCTTGTCGGGATGACTGACGAAGAGGCGCTGGCCGCCCATATCGGCCGCGGTGAGCACGAGCGGCTCGCGAATGCCCAGATGGCACGATTCGCAGCGCTCCACCATATTGGCTTCTTCGACGTGAATCTGCTTGATCTCGACCACGAAGGTCTGCAACTTGCGCAGCAGTCCGTCGATCTGCTGCTGGGTGAGCCCGTCGAGGTGGTCGCCCCGGTACTCGGTGCGCCGGCGCCGAAGCTCGCGCACATCCTTCGACAGGTCGTTCTGTTCCGCGGTGAGTTGAGCTTCGCGGGCCTTGAGGCTGGTGAACAGTTTGTCGACGGCTTCGAAACTGAGCTCCTGGCGGACGGTTCCCGGCTTGCCGGCGCCGGCCGGCATATCGAGCTTCATGGTGGCGCGGCGAGTCTGTTCGATATCCTGGCGGATGCCTCGCTTGCCCCCTTCACTCGACGTGTGGTCCAACTCATAGGCCAGAGAGGCGAGTTTGGCGCGCGCGTCCTGGAAGGGATCTTTGATGGCCGCGAGTTGGGCGCGGATTTCCGCCAGTTCTTTGTCGATGCCAGCCGTGCGGGCGGCAGCAGCGGACTCGGCGGCCTGGATCTCACGGTCGAGTTTCTTGTACTCGGGCGTGGCATAGACGGCATTTTCGGCCGCAGTCTGACGAGGGCGCAGCTTCTTCAAATACGCCGTATAGACTTTCGTGAACTGCTCCTGGTATCGCTTCCAGGGGCGCTCGCCGCCGACTTCGTCATAGAGTGCCCAGATCAGCGAGAGGAACAGCAGGACGGAAAAGACGACGATCTGTCCGCTGAGCGACCCGTCGACCACCGGATCGGGTGCCTTTGCCGCCTGCCCGCCTGCCTGCTGTTTGTCGTCGTCTGCCATATGCGCGCCGCTAGATGTTGAACCAAGGCGTAATCAGCACGTAATGCACCCGGAATACGAGGCGCAAGATCATCTTTGCCGGCAGCCCGGCTAATACTGTGATCGCGAAGAACTGGAACGTGGCGTACTGCAAGAGGCTGGTGCGCTCGTAAAGCGTGCGGTTCAGGCCCGGCTTAGTCAGCCATTTGTGAATGCCCCACCCGGCGCCGGCATAGAAGATGGCTATGGCGAGCACGCCGAGGATTCCGCCCAACCACAGGTTGTGGATTCCGAGCACGTCCGGCAGGTTCCGGTTCACCTCGTATATGACGCGGGTGTGATCCCAGGGCTGGCCCGGCCAAAACCACATCCAGCCGGGCCCGCGCACGAACGTGCCGATGAAGATCAACAGCAGCCAGAGGAAGAATCCGAAGCCGAAGCTGAAGAGCGGAATCACGCGCTGCTTGATGGTGTAGTAGCCCAGGCCGAGAGGATTGGTGTCCACGTAGGGAAAGACCATGAGGCCCACGACGATGAGGGAGGGCAGGACCACGCCGGCGAACCAGGGGTCGAAGTACACCAGCATCTCTTGCAGTCCCACGAAGTACCAGGGCGCTTTGGACGGGTTCATGGTGAAATTCGGGTTGGCCGGTTCTTCCAGCGGAGCGTTCAACGTGATGGACCAGATCATCAGGATGAGGGTGACGATGATGGCGGCGAGAAACTCGATTTTGAGCAGATACGGCCAGACCGGGACTTCGCGCGACCACTCGGGCAGAAAGGGAAGGATCTTGCGATGACCTGTCTTAGCCAGGGCCGGATCGGCCTGGAGCTTATCGATCAGCCGATCGGTGGCGACGGCCTGCCGCAGTCCGTACCAGGTATAGAACGGCACCAGGATGGCAATCAACGTGATGGGCACGTTGTCCGGCACCGAAACGATTCTCCAAATCTGCGCCCAGTCCATAAAATCACCGCACCTTGGCCGGAGGCTTGATCTCCGACTCGAGCATGACCGGCGAGGGGCCGGAGATGCCGCCGTCTTTGCGCACCCGCCAGAAGTGGACGATCATGAAAACCGAGGCGAGCACGGGAATCGCGATGCAATGCCAGATGTAGGCCCTTAGCAGCGCATTGGCATCGACGATGGATCCGCCCAGCAAGGCGAAGCGCACGTCGTTGTACGGAGTCATTCCAAGCGCCGGCCCGAACGGTCCTTCGTTACCGAGCAGCGGTGTGGCGCGGGCCATGTTGGTGCCGACGGTAACCGCCCAGAAGCCGAGTTGATCGTCCGGCAGCAGGTAGCCGGTGAAGGAGAGCAGCAGCGTCAAGACCAGGAGGATCACGCCGACGCACCAGTTGAACTCGCGCGGCCGGCGATACGAACCGGTGAGCACGACGCGGAACATGTGCAGCCACAGGGTGATGATCATCAGGTGGGCGGCCCAGCGGTGCATATTGCGCGCCAGCCTGCCGAAGGGCACATCGTGCTCGAGGTAGAGAATGTCGCGGAACGCCTGGAGCTTGGTGGGATGGTAATAGAACATCAGCAGGACGCCGGTAAAGGTGAGCACCAGGTACAGGTAGAAGGTGATGCCGCCCATGCCCCAGGTGTAGTTGTAGCGGACGGCATCGCGATTGATACGGCCCGGATGGAGGTGGAGAAAGACGTTTCCGAGTACGCCCAGCGACCGCGTGCGGGGGTCGCTGCGCTCGTGCTTGACGCGGAAGACCGACTTCCAGATCTGGGTCCGCTGCGGGTCCTTGATGTCCTCGCGCAGTCCTTGAAGAGCTTCCTTGGCCGTCTCCAACAGGGTCGTAGACTTCGGCTCGTCCTCGGGCTTCGACATGGCAGTCCCCCTCCGTTAGCCTTGGATCCAAACTCGTCCGCGCGCCGGCCGCAATCGAGCGGGCTACGACACTATCAGGTACGAATTCGGATTGGTATCAAACTGACACTCCCCCCCGGGAGGACAGGATGATAACCGGCTCGTATCGACTACAATCTGACCTTCAGCATCCAACTCCACAAAGGCGCGGTCCATGGGACGCGGCGCCGGCCCCTCGAAATTTCTACCTTCCATGTCGTACCCGCTTCCATGGCACGGGCACTTGAACTTGTTCTCGCTCTCGATCCAATTGGGCGTGCAGCCCAGATGGGTACACTTGCCATAAATGACGAACAGCCGGTCTGGCCGGCGCACCACCCAGATGCGGTGGGACTGTTTGAAACGCTCATCCACGCCGGGGCCGAAATCGGACGGATAGCCTACGCGGAACTTGGTGCTCGGCTCGAACAGCGTGCGCGGGAAAAAGAAGCGCAAGAACATCAAAAAGTTGGTGATCAGGAATGCCGTGACAGCCGTCCAGACGATGCGGCGCCGCGACTTGAGGACGTCCGCTGCCCCGGGGGCCGCAGGCGCGGTGGTTCGGGATGTCTTAGGGAGTGCGGCGTCGGAGGAAGCTACGCCGGCGATTCCTGTAGTTTTCGACGGAACGGGCGTCGAACCGGGCCCGGTTCCCGAGTTGACAGTTTCCATAGCTCTGAGTGCAGCAGAGTGTTTCGCTTAGTGAAGGCATTGTATGTTTCCGGCGAGCCGCTTGTCAACTGGAAGAATGGAATTTGTCGCGCCTGGGCGAAAACGTTGGTTGTTTCGCCCGGGCCGGCGCCTCTTTCGTGTGCCCGTGACGCCGCCGCCCGGCCGGGGATGGGCTTGGCAGGATGGGTGCGCCCGGACGCGGCATTCAATACGGCGCAGGCTCTTCGCCGCCCGTCTCCGGCTCCGCCTCCGCCTCCGCCTTCAGACCGGCGATGGTGGCCCGCAACCACTTCTTGACTTCCTCCTGGGTGCGTTCCGGGTCGCCCCTCTGTTCGAGCGCCTGCACGGTGTCGCCGGAGGAATTCAGGGGAATGAAGTGGCAGGGAAGTTTTTCGTCGCGATGCCGCTGGGGAACGGCGTCGAGCAGGACGCAGTTGTCGTGGCATTCATCGTCATGACCGGGAACCTGCCAGTGATTGATGCACACCAGGGAGCGGTAGAACATGGGGCGCTCGGCCATGGGTTCTCCCGCGGGAAGGCCGCAGCCGCCGCCTTCAATCAACTCCAGCTCCGCTTCGAGGAGCCGGATCATCTCGCTTCGCTTGCCTGACATATGCGACTCCGGAGTTACGATAGTTCGCTCCAAAGTATACGCCCAAACCGGTCTCGCGCAGCACGCCGGCTCCGCCGCGCGCCTGGGTTATCCGCCTTCGGGTGTGCCGGGGCGTGCGTCAACGTACGGACGCGCCGCCCCGGCGCGCCGGGTGG
>JADGNS010000361.1 GCA_017883355.1 Candidatus Solibacter sp. | reverse complement strand
CTACCTCCGCTACGATTTGGGCATCGAAAGCCTCCGGCCGCGCGGCCAACAGACCGCTGATATAGAATTCCGTCAGCAAGGCGGCCTGGCATTCCAGCAGATTTGCGGTCGTCCCCGCGGAAGAGTGCAGGAAACATGCCGGCATCGCCCGGAGCGCGGTCATGCGCTTGATGGAAGAGATCGTCCGAATCCTCGGCAGTGTAAAAGTGTCTTTTCAGATACGCGGGGGCCGTCACCTTCTCCGGTATCCTTGACATCAAATTGGCAATTGGTCATCATTGAATCAAGATGCGTACTACGCTGGATGTGGAACGTGATGTCCTGGATGCCGCCAAGGCTCTGGCCGTTGCTCGCGGCGTGTCGGTAGGAGCGGCTTTGTCGGAACTGGCTCGGCGGGGTGTCGCGGCCCGAACGCCGCTGAGCGCCCGCAATGGTTTTCCGGTGTTTCAGGTACCGGTGGGAACGCCGGGTTTCGGTCCGGATGAGGTTACCGCGGCGACCAGTAAGGAAGACCTTGAGGCGGCGCGGGAATTTCTGGAGCCGGGACGGTAACCGTGCCCGTCTCCCTCCTCGATGTCAATGTCCTGCTCGCTTTGGCGTGGCCAACCCATGTCCACCACCTGGCGGCCCACCGGTGGTTTACCGAAAATCATGGTATCGGGTGGGCAACTTGTCCGCTAACGCAGTTGGGGTTCGTGCGGCTGGCGATGCAGCCCGCGGTGGTGAAGGTCCCGATCCTCTTCGGCGACGTGATGGAGGCGCTGGCCCAAATGACGGCCAGCGGCGCACATCGCTTCTGGCCGCTTGCGGGTGGACTTGCGGATATTCGCGACGAGATTCGAGCGCGAGTCGTGGGCCATCATCAACTGACCGATGCCGTCCTGCTGGACCTGGCGATCCGGCATCGGGGGCGACTGGCTACGTTCGATCGTAGGATTTCGGGGCTATTGCCGCCGGATTCGGTCTTGCAGGATGCGGTGGCGATTATTCCGGCTTAGTCACCGGGCACGATCCTTTCCACGATCCCTTCCAAGACGCGTTTCTTGCCGGGCTCTTCCGTCGAGCCTGCTGCCTGACTCTCTAGCGCGTCCTGGCCGCGACGATCGCCGCTGCCATCGCGACCTTGTGATCCTTGCCCCAGGGCGACCCGATGGACCTCCTCAGATGGAGGAAGTGGGCATCGAGGTCCTCGATGCCCAGCGCCTCGCTCGCTGCATCAAACACCTTCTTCGCGTCGTACCAGTGGACGGGCCAACCGCGCGCCTGAGCCGCGCCGGCTAGCGCCTTGCGGTACATCACCCAGTCGGCGACGTTCTGCGCCCGGTAGTCCTTGATCCGCTCGGCAATGGTTGGCGGCAGCCCCGGGCACTGGCGAAGCGTGACGCCGAGGATGCGCCCGGGCACCGTCATCGCGACGGCGTCCAGGCCGAGCTTCGCGTGCCGTTCCGCCGACACCCGCACGCGCTCTACCAGCGCCACTGCCTCATGGAGCGGAAGCGCCTGCCCTTCGCTGTGGTGCGGAATCTTCGGCAGGTCCTCGTCCACCAGTTCGACGCGGCGACGGTCGAGGAGCGTCCCGTCTCCCGCGACCGTCACCAGCACCGCCCAACCGCCGTGATCCGATACCCCGATGATCCCGTCGTCCCTCGACATGATGTTTCCTCCAGCGCCAGCGCTTTACGTACCCTTTCAGGCCGACGTTATCAGGCGAGCTCGCCGCTTTCAGGCTAGGAGTCGCCAGAACTGAATCCCTCATCGAATAACGTATCGTCGCCCCTGTCATCGAGTCAACCTCCCGCAACGGCGTAGTGTCTGCGGCCCGTACCGGATTTCTCGGCTCGTAGATGTTCGGCCTGAAGGGTTCGAGAAGGAACTCGGCTGGGTGTGGGGAGCCAATAGCAGACATCAATACATCACCTGTGATATGCTCTGATGTATGCGGACGACGCTCAGCCTCGATGACGATGTTGCAGCACTGCTGGAACAGATGCGCAAGGCGAGAGATACCACTTTCAAACAGATCGTGAACGACGCTCTGCGGGAAGGTCTGGCACGATTGAATTCTCCCGCTGAGGTCCAGGAATTTCGCACCCAGCCGGTCGACCTGGGAAGTTGCTATTATCCCAACCTGGACAATGTCTGGGAAGTTCTGGATGAAGTGGAACGGAGCGGGACCGGCAGATGATTCTGGTCGACGTCAATCTGCTGGTCTATGCCTGGGACCGCAGAGCTGCATTACACGCGACGGCGGTTCAGTGGCTGGACGGGAAGCTGAGTGAATCCGCCCGGGTGGGGCTTCCCTGGGAGTGCCTGCTCGGCTTTATGCGGGTGGTCACCAATCCCCGCATCTACGAGAGACCCGCGCCGGTGAACGTGGCGTGGGGGCAAGTGGAGCATTGGCTGAGCGGCCGCAGTGCATGGGTACCGCTGCCGGGCGATCGCCACCAGGAGATACTGGGACGCCTGTTGATCCGGCTCGGCGGCGGGGCGAAACTGATTCCCGACGCCCATCTGGCAGCCCTTGCGATCGAGCACGGACTGGAGTTGTGCTCGACCGACGGCGATTTTGCGCGATTCGACGGTTTGCGATGGGTGAATCCGTTGAGCCTGTAGTTCGGTTCTTGGGTGGCGATCGCGCGCCTCTGCTCAGTGAACGATCTGAATCGTGGTGGTGCGCCGGTCGGCGGCGTTGCCCATTGCGTAGCCGGCAGTGGTGACTCCCGCCATCATGCCGACGAATGCGGCGCCGGCCACCCTGCCGTGCTCGTCGCCGAACGGACCGCCCTGCACGCCCAGCGCAACCCCCACTCCGCCGGCCGTCCCGGCGACGAACCCCAGCGCCGTGCCCAGCACCCGGTACTTGAAGCCCTTTCCGTGCAAGTCCAGCACGTGCAGTTTAGCTCTTGGTACGCGCAGGAGCCCTTTGGGATAGGCCACCGGGCTGGTCGTTTTGGACACCTCAATCACCAGCGCATCGGCCTGCACTTCGCGCACCGTGCCGGCCACGGCACCGCCGTCGTACAAGGGAATGGAAACGTGCTTGCCCACTAACTGGGGGAGCTCTTCCCAGGTCAGCCGCCGCGGTGAATCCGCGCGTGCGGCCGGGGCAAACCACAGCAGAAGCATCGCCGCGCCAAGCGGCGAAAGAGGCAGAGCCATGAGCCCTCCTGCAAGCATTACGCGCTCTTTCCAGCGCCGTGTCAAGCCATAGGGCGTAGTTAGGCCAGTCAAGTCTAGCACCCGCGCTGGACTTACTCTAGCTTCTAGCGAGGAATGACATTACCACGAAACGCGATGGTCTGTCCTACCTCTGACAAGATTGGCTGTCACATCACTCCAGCCACGGGAACGCGGTGATGCGCAGTTTCGCCGCGCCGTAGGGCACCAGCGTCACCGTCTCTTCGGCGCGCTTGGTGGCCACGGGGCTCACCGGCAGCACGCCCGGCGAATCGTCCACCAGCGTCCACTGCGGCAACCGCCGCGCCTTCGTCGCGATCTCCACCGGCGACGCGTCGGCGGTGAATGGCTGCCGTGCCATCGCCTTCTCCGTCACTTGAAATGCGCCTTTCACCAGCGCGTAGTTCCAGGGCGTCGTAGGGTACACTTCCCAATCCGCCGCCGGACCGGTCTGCTTGATCTTGTGCCAGCTCTCGCCGATCTTCAGCGAGTAGACCAGCGGGCCGCGTTCCACGGCTATCGAATTGTTGAACCACGTGGAGGTCCGCACCGCCATGGGGAAACGCAGTTCCACGCGGTCGCCATTGTTCCAGCCGCGCTCGATGGCCAGAAACTCGCCCGCCATTACCCCGTTGACCGGCGCTCCGTTCACCGTCGCGCGCGCCCCGCCGGCCCACCCCGGAATACGCATGACCAGCCGGAACGGCGCCGTCCCTTGCGTCTTCACCACCAGCGACACCGCCTCGCGAAATGGATAGTCCGTCACTTCCTCAATGGTCACGCCCTTGCCGCCGCGCACTGTGGCGGTGACTTCGCTGGGGCCGTATGCGACGGCCGCGAGCCCGCCATCCGGCGTCGCCATCCACAGGCTGGCCGCCAGTTTCGGCCAACCCTGATGCATGTTCGCCGTGCAGCAGCCGAAATTCGGCTCCAGTCCGAAGATGTTGCTCTCCGGACCGTTGGTGGCCCACCGACGATTGGAGATCGAGCACATCACCTGGTTGGCCTGCTGATCGTATTGATGCGCCCACAGGTCCGCGCTCAGGGTCGCGGGGAGCGCGTTGTAGGCGATCTTCTCCAGGCGGTCGCCGAGCGCCGCATCGCCCAGAATCGCCATATCGGTCTCCAGCGAAAACATAGCTTCCACCACGGCGCACAACTCCGTCCCCTGCGAGGGATCGCGCCCGGCGTAGTGTTCGTCGGCGCTGAAGATTCCCGAGGGCTGCCCGTGATAGCGATCCAGCGCGTCGAACATCTGGTACAGGCTGGCGCGGTCGGCCTTCTCTCCTGTGAGGAGCCACCACACCGCCGCCGCCTTCATCGCCATGGCGTTGTTCACCCCGTGGGTGGAGAGATTCGACGCGGCGCGCGCCACCTTCTCCTTGGTCTTGAAGTCCGCGAACTGCGCTTCCCAATCGTGCCCCTGCGTGTGCAGCTTGCGCGCCAGGTCGAGCAGGGCGCGATCCCCGTTGCGGTTGTAGAGCCAGAGCACGCTCAAGACTTCGTCATGCCAGCGGAAGATGGCCCACTCCTTGAGCGGGCGCTCGTCCAGGTGCCGCGCCTGGTAGGCGAAATATTTCTCCATCAGCGGAATCACGCGCGCGTCTCCCGACGCTTCCTGGTACTGGATCAGCGCCTTCAGCATCACGTAGTTGGGCCACCAGTCCAGGTTCTTCACGGGACCGATGGCGCCATCGGACTGCTGGTGTTCGAGCGTCCAATCCATCCACTTTTTCACCTTGGCGATGAGGGCCGCATCTTTCGTGAGATACGCCAGCGGCACCAGGCCGTCCAGGAAATACGGTCCGCGCTCCCACCCCTCGCCGCTCCCGCCCAGCCAGGCGCTCTGCGGACCCAGGTCCCCCCAGAACTCGTCGAGATGCCCGCTCAGGCCCTGCGCCTGCAAACGCAGTTGCTCCAGCAGCCAGCCCTTCGGCATCACAGAGCCCAGCGGCAGGGCGTTGAACGCGTTGGGTTGCAGCGGGCTCCGGTTGGCCACCGGAGCGTTGGCCGCATGCGCGCCGGGGGTGGCGACGGCGCCCATCGCTACCATCGATAGCAGAAATCGCATGTGCATTCCCTCCAGTGTGCGGATCTGCTGACCCGAGTGCAAGCAACGTACACCAGTGCAGGCAAAGTCGAGACGTATGCCGCAGAACGGTCCCACTGGATATGACGCCGCGCGTACTGGCGGGCATGGCGGTCTGCTCGCGCATTCCGGGGATCACCGCACGGGTAGAACGCCGCGTCGGAGCTTCGCTCGGATTATGGCAGGCTGAAGCCGGCTGAAGCCTGCCCCACCTTGCACAAGGCGGAGCCTTCCTCGAAAATACCTGCTTGCCCGGCAAACGCTGCCTCCCGGTCGCGGCTCCGATTGGCGGGGCGCGAAGGCCGGCCAAGCAACAGCCCGGGCGGGCTCCGCCTGCCCTACAATGCACAAGGCGACCCGGAGGGTACCCCCTTATGCCACCACTATGCCAAGTCCTGCGGGCGGATGGGGAGGCGGCGGACGCGCTTCCCGGTGGCTTGGAAGAGGGCATTGCAGACGGCGGGCGCAATTCCCGGGGTGCTGGCCTCGCCGGCGCCGCCGGAGGCGTTCTGGCTGTTCACGATGTGCACCTCCACCACCGGCATTTCATCG
>JADGNS010000360.1 GCA_017883355.1 Candidatus Solibacter sp. | reverse complement strand
AAGGCTACCAGCGCATGGTGGAGGAGCGCCTCGCCAAGACCGGCGCCACAGTCATATCCGCAGGGCTGGTGGATACCGCGCAGGCGGCCGCTGCGGCGGGTCAGCAGTTCGCTCAATCCGACCTGGACCTGCTGGTCTGCTACGTGGGGACGTACGCAACTTCCTCTCAAGTGTTGCCGGTCGTGCAGCGCTCGAAGCTTCCCGTCCTGGTATTGAACCTGCAACCCAGCGAGGCTTTGGACTACGAAAACACCGACACCGGCGAATGGCTGGCGAACTGTTCCACCTGCTGCGTGCCTGAGCTTTCCAACGCTTTTGCCCGATCGCGCGTGAAGTTCCGGGTAGTTTCCGGAATGCTCTTCAACGATCCGGTCGCCTGGACGGAACTGGCGGACTGGTGCCGGGCCGCGGGCGTCGCCAGGGCGTTGCGCACCAGCCGGATCGGCTTCCTGGGCCACACCTATCCGGGCATGCTTGACATGTACTCGGATTTCACCATGGTGACGGCGCAGACCGGCGCCCACATCGAGGTTCTGGAAATGTGCGACCTCGATAAGTGCGTGCGCGCGGCGACTGACGCGGAAGTGAACCGGAAGATCGAAGAGGCGCGAGAGATCTTCACGATCGAGAACGCGCCCCAGGAAGATCTGCAATGGGCGGCGCGGGTGGCCGCGGGTCTGGACCGCCTGGCCGCGGAGTTCGCCTTGAACGGCCTGACCTATTATTACCGGGGTCTCGACGGCAACGCCTATGAACGCCTCGGCGCGGGCTTGATCCTGGGCAACTCCCTGCTCACGGCGCGCGGCATTCCCGCCAGTGGCGAGGGCGACCTGAAGACCTGCCTGGCAATGATGATCCTCGACCGCATGGGCGCCGGCGGGTCCTTCACCGAGTTTTACGCCATGGATTTCAAGAGCCAGTTCGTGCTCATGGGGCATGACGGTCCGGGCCACCTCGCCATCTCTGACAGCCGGCCCGTTTTGCGCGGTCTCGGTCTCTACCACGGGAAGCGCGGCAGCGGTGTCTCGGTGGAATTCAAGGTCAAGACCGGCCCGGTCACTTTGGTTGGGATGACCCAGACGGCCGAGGGCAACCTCAAGATGCTCTGCGCCGAGGGGGAATCGATCCCGGGGCCAATCCTCCGCATTGGCAACACGAATTCGCGCCTGCGGTTCCCCCTGGGGCCGCGGGAGTTCGTGAACCGGTGGTGCCAGGAAGGGCCGACGCACCACTGCGCCTTGGGAGTCGGTCATCTTGGCGAGTTGGTCAGGAAGTTCAGTGAGCTGGCGGGCATCCCCCTGGTGGAAGTCTAAGGAGTCTGTACTGATGAGAAAGTGTCTTGTCGTAACGTTGATGTTCTTATTTGCCGCCTCGGCCGCGACGACGGTAGATTCCCTCGCTCGCCTCAGGACGTTGTTCCCAAAGCCGCCCGCGGAGTTCAGTACTCTCCCGTTCTTCGTCTGGAATGGAGAGATAACCGAAGCGATGATCGATCGCGAATTGAAGGATTTCTCCGGACAGGGAGTCCATGGCTTCATCATCCACCCCCGGCCAGGCCTGATCACGGAATATCTCTCCGCCCGCTGGTTCCAGTTGATTCGCTACACCATCGACCGCGCCAAGAAGCTTGGTATGGTTGTCTACCTCTACGACGAGAACTCTTACCCGAGCGGCTTCGCCGGTGGACACGTGCCGGCCGAGATGCCGGAGTCCTACAATCAGGGTCAAGGACTGGCGCTCCAGGAAAAAGGGCCCTGCAAGATTCTCCTGCAACGCGTGGGGGATGGCTTCGCAGATGCCACGGGGAAGACTGAACCGTGGGGGACCGGCTTCTATTGCTTCGGTCTCACTCAGTACCCGGCGCGTGCCTGGAACGCCGGATACCCCTACGTGGATCTTCTGCTTCCCGGCGTCACCCAGAAATTCATCGACGTTACGATGCGCGGATACGAGAAGGCCTTGGGGGCTGAACTCGGGTCCACCGGCACCGTTCCGGCGATTTTCACGGATGAGCCGAACATCAACCCTCCCGGACGCGGCGCCATCAAATACACGCCGGATCTATTCGTCCAGTTTCAGAAGCGGTGGGGCTACGACCTGCAGGCGAACCTGCCCAGCCTGGTGGAAGAGGTCGGCGATTGGCGGCGCATTCGCCACAACTATTACGCCCTGCTCCTGGAATTGTACATCGACCGATGGTCGAAGCCGTGGCACGAATATACCGAGAGCAAGCACATTGCATGGACCGGACACTACTGGGAACACGCCTGGCCCAATCCTTCGCAGGGTCCGGATAACATGGCGATGTATGCGTGGCACCAGATTCCCGCCATCGACATGTTGTTCAATCAGTTCAGCGAAAAGGTGGGCGCGCAATTTGGCAACGTGCGCAGCGTAAAGGAGCTGGCCAGCGTGGCGAATCAGATCGGCCAGCGGCGAACCCTCAGCGAAACCTATGGCGGCGGTGGCTGGGACCTGCGCTTCGAAGACATGAAAAGGCTCGGCGACTGGCAGAGCGTGCTGGGCGTCAACACGATGAATCAGCATCTCTCTTTTGGGACCATCCTCGGCGGACGCAAGTACGACTATCCGCAATCGTTCAGCTATCACACGCCGTGGTGGAAACATTACGGTGTGCTGGGCGATTACTTCGCGCGCCTCTCGCTGGCGCTTTCCACCGGCACCGAAGTGAACCATATCCTCATCCTGGAGCCGACCACGTCGGCCTGGATGTACGCTGGTCCAAGGCCGAACGCCCGCATGATGGAAATCGGGAACACGTTCCAGGAATTCATCACGCGGCTGGCGCACGCGCAGGTGGAATTCGATCTCGGCAGCGAGAATATCATCAAGGGTCATGGCAGCGTGAATGGCAAGCAGTTCGTGGTGGGCAAACGATCCTATGACGTCGTGGTGCTGCCGGCCGGCATGGAGAATCTGGATGCTGCCACCGCGAAGTTGATCCGTCAGTATATGCAGGCGGGTGGGAAATTGACTTCATTTGCCTCCGGAGAATTGCTCGTCGATGGAGCCCCGGGCGGGCTTTCGATCCCGCGGCAAGGGGAAGAGCCGGTGAACCCGGATATCACGTCGACGGGAGAGATGCTGTTTCACCAGCACCGCAAACTTACCGACGGCGAGTTGTGGTTCTTCGCGAACTCCAGCCTCGAGACGGCGGCCTCCGCTACTGTCAAAGCCCGAGGCAAGTCTATCGAGAAACTCGACCTGCTGACCGGACGCACTTCGCCCTATCCCGCCAACGTCGCGGCGGGATCTGTGGAATTTTCGGTCGCACTTCCTCCTGCCGGCAGCCTCCTGCTGGTGGCTAAGGATGTACCGGGTCCTGCCGCAACCACTCCCCCGTCCGCCACCGGCCAGGCAGTGGAGTCGCATGCGCCCTTAACGGTGGCACGCACGGCTTCGAATGCCATCCGCATCGATTACTGCGATCTGACGCTTAACGGGGTAGCCAAAAAGGACGTGTACTTCTTCAGAGCGGCGGACGAGGTTTTCAAGGCTTTCGGCTTCGCGGAAGGCGACCCTTGGACGACAGCCGTGCAATTCAAGACGTCCATTCTCGATCGGAATAAGTTCGCCCCGGACTCCGGCTTCGAGGCGACGTTCTGGTTTGATGTCGCCGAAGGCGTGAACATCGCTTCCTTGCAGGCGGTGGTGGAGCGTCCGCCGCTCTGGAAGGTATCGGTGAACGGAAATCCCGTGGAGAGCGAGCGAGGTCAGTGGTGGTTGGATGTCGATTTCGGGGTTTACCAGATCGGCCGCCACGTGAAGCCGGGGCGCAACAGCGTGACCATTGTCGCGCGGCCCATGTCCGTGCACAACGAACTGGAGCCGGTCTACATCGTGGGAGATTTCGGTGCGGCCCCGCAGGAGAAGGGTTTCCGTATCGTCCCGGCGTCCCCGCTGCAAATGGGCTCGTGGAAAGAGCAGAACCTGCCGTTCTACTCCGGCTCGGTCTCGTACACAAAGACTTTTGTGTTGCAGCGCGGTGGGAAGTACAAGGTCGCGCTGGGCAAGTGGGACGGCACGGTAGCGGAGGTCCGGGTGAACGGAAAATCCGCCGGGGTCGTGGGCTGGCAACCGTTTGAGGTCCCCATCGACGGCCTGGTCAAGAGCGGCCGCAACGAGATCGAGGTACTGGTGACGGGATCGCTGCGCAACCTGCTGGGCCCGCACCACGGCACTATCAGCCGCGGGATGGCCTCGCCAGGCAACGTCCGTAATGCGCCGGCGACCATGCCGCCCGGCACCGGGTACGCCCAGTTGCCCTATGGCCTGATGGAGGACTTTACCGTTGTTCGGATGCAGTGACGTCAGTGCAACTGCTCCGCGGGCGGCAATTGGTCAAATCGCCGATTTCCGCCCCGCTTGAGCAGTTTCTGGTCGGCGAAGTCCAGGATGGCCTCCCAGTCTGTGGCGTTCATCCCATGCTGACCGGGCCGGAAGCTGACGCCCAGGTTATCCGGGACGCCGAGGAAGGCATAGACGCTCTTGGCGCTCAGATAGGTTTGCGCCGCTGCGTTGGCGTTGCCGTACTGGTCGCTCAGGGCGTTGCACAGGATAAATAGCCGCGGGGCTGCCAGGGCCAGGAGCCAGTGTTGATCGCTGGGCAGTTTGTCCGTCTGCCCGCGGAACTCCGCGAACCGGGGACCGAACCAATATGTGTTCTGGTCGACGATTTCGTCGATGCCCTGCCCGTTGCCCCGGCCCTTGCCGCTGAAGCGCAGCGCCATGCCGCCGCCCACCGGGGCCACCAGCGCGATTCGCTCGTCGACTGCACCCGCCAGCAGGACGGCCTGGCCCAGGCGCGATACGCCCATGGCCATGATCTTCGATTTGTCGGTAAGTGGATCGGTTTCGAGAAAGTCCACGCACCGCGAAATCCCCCACGCCCAGGCGGAGAAGTCATTCCAATCGTAATCCGGGTAAGCGGGAAAGAAAGCCGTTTTTCGATAGGTTGGACTATCCGCGCCTAACTGTTGATAGCCGATCAGCACCACGGCGTAGCCGCGGTCCAGGGCGACCTGGTAGCGGCTGGCGGCGCTTTCGTTCACGCCGAACGAGAGGGTAATCAAGGTCGGAAACGGCCCTTTCACGGTAGCTGTTTCCGCCGGTGTAAAGATGCCAAGGTCGAAACCCAGCTTCTCCTCCGGACCGAACGTCAGATGCACCAGACGATACATTACCTTGCCATCCATCAGTGGTTTGGATGCGACCTCATGCCCTTTTACGTTGCCCGGCGGCGGTGGCATGTGGCCATACTCGTACTCCTCCAGGATTTGTATCATCTGCTCCCGCCGCTGCCTCCATTGATCGACGGTGGTAACGCGCTGGCCGCCGTCTGCCACCAGGGGATCGGGCATGGCGGTACGCACAGGGAGATCCTTAACAGCGGGCAGCGAAGCGCGGCCAACCGCCGCCCGAGACGTTGCAGCAGACGGCGAGCTTTGACCGGCCGCCGGGGTCGCGAGGAAGAAACCGATACTTGCGAAAACGGAAACAAACAGCCCTTGAGGATTCATAAGCGATAGGTCCGGCCACTTAATATGGCCAATCATTCTCATTATCAACCCCGCCTGGCTCGGCCACAAACACCTGTCCATCTTATTGACAAACCGCTACTTCCCTCCCCCGGCCACCCGCTGCCGCGCTTTCATGTAACGGAGTACCTCTGGGGACGGAATTTCGTAGTTGCTTCTGCGCCTTCGAGGAGGGGAAAATGGGGAAACGTTTCGTCGCGCGGCTCTCGCTCGCACTCAACTTGCCGATCGCTTGCGCGCGGGCTCGGGAATCCCGCGCCAGCAGCTCAGT
>JADGNS010000359.1 GCA_017883355.1 Candidatus Solibacter sp. | reverse complement strand
GTCATCGCGGCCGGCGGCCCCGCCGCTGCCGCCATTCCTCCCGCGCCGGCGCCTCTGGCGCCGGCCGACGGTGCGAGCGTTACCGTACCGTTTACCATCTCCTGGTCGGCGGTCATTGACCCGAACGGGGTCGGCATCACCGCCTACAACTGGCAGGTCAGCACTTCCTCGACCTTCACTTCAGTGACCCTCCAAAACTCTACCAACGGCCAAACGCAGGACACTGTCAGTGGCATCCCGAACGGCACGTATTTCTGGCGTGTGCAGGCATTTAGCGCCGCGTTCATCCAGGGGGCGTGGTCCCAGCCGCAAAGCTTCACCATCACCGGGGCCGGCCCCGGCGAGCCGGGCACGCCCACGCTGGCGCCGACCCAAGCGTATTCCACGTTCCATCCGTTTGAGAGCATCACCTTTAATTGGACCGCCGTTCCCGGCGCCGTCTCCTACGTCCTCCAGGCCTCGACCGACCCGAGTTTCCCGATCGTCACGCGGATCCAGTTCGACAACATTCCCAATACCACCATGACGTTCGAGATCGGCAACCCCGAAGGCGCCTACTCGGCGCGCGTCTACGCAGTGGACGCGAACCGCATCGCCGGCGTGCCGTCCAACGTCATCAACTTCTCCGTATTTTTCAACAATCCCATCGGACCGCCGCCCGTGCTGGCGTCTCCCGCGACTGGCTCGACGCTGACGCTGCCGGTTACGCTCACCTGGGCGGACGTGCCCAATCCGCAACCCGGCGGGTACGAGGTACAAATCTCGCGGAACTCCGGATTCTCTTCCATCGAGGAGGATGACGTGCAGCTTACCAGCCCTACCCGCACCGTGCTGTCGCTCACCTCCGGGACAAAGTTCTGGCGTGTGCGTTCGGCGCAGGGAGACTCCTCGCCCACCACGGCCGCCGAAACCGCGTGGTCGGCGGCCCGCTCGTTCACCATTCCCTCGGCGCCGCCGACGCCCGTGTCGGTCACTCTCGTCAGCAACCCGCTGTATAGCGGCGACACCACCTGGGTCCAGGTGCAGCTCACCTCGGCGGTCTCGGCGACCGGCGCCAACATCAGCCTAACCAGCTCGAATCCGGCCGCGGCGCCTGTCCCCGCGACCGTCGCGATGCCCGGTAACCTGGCCTGGACGCAGTTCCAGATTACGACAGGGCAGGTGACCTCGCCGACTGTGGTGACGCTCACCGCGACCCTCAACTCCGGTTCCGCTTCCGTGCAGTTCAACGTGCTGCCGCCGTCGCTGAAATCGCTCACCGTGGCGCCCGCCACCATCAGCGGCGGGGCGCAGCCGCAGGCGATCGTCATGCTGAACGGCCAGGCCCCCGCGGGCGGAGCCGCGGTCAGCCTCGCCAGCGACTCCCCTTCGGTGCAACCGCCCAATTTCGCAATTGTCCCGCCCGGCAGCCCCTCGGTTTCGCTCGCCATCCCGACGAGCACCGTCGCGGCGAACACCGTCGTTACGCTGACGGCGAACTGGAACGGCGCCAGCACGCAGTCGCAGGTCACGTTGACGCCGCAGCAGCCGCCCACGTCGCTGACGCTGAGCCCGACCTCGACGGTGGGGCAATCCGGCGGCTCCTTCGCGACCGTCTCGATCGCCTCGCCCGCCCTCACCGACGACACCCTTCAGGTCACCGTCGATAACCCGTCGGTCGTTCCCTTCCCTCCCAATAGCGTCACAATCCCCGCGGGGACCACCAGAGGAGGATTCAACATCTTCACCACCGCCGTTAGCACGACGACGGTCGTCACCGTCTCGGTGTCCGGCGGCGGCCTGACGCAATCGGCAGCCTTGACGGTAACTCCCGCGGCGCCCCCACCGGTGACGCTCTCCACGATTGCGCTCAGCCCGTCCACGGTGGTCGGGGGGAACAGCTCGCAAGGCACGGCCACGCTGGCGAGCGCCGCGCCCTCGGGCGGCGCGGTGGTCGCGCTGACCAGCAACAATACGGCCCGAGCCACCGTGCCGGCCAGCGTCACGGTCCCAGCCGGCGCTACCAGCGCGACGTTCGCCGTGAGCACGGTGGCGGTGACCGGGTCGACATCCGTAACCATTGGCGGCGCGTCCGGCGGTGTGAGCCGCAGTGCCGTGTTGACCCTGACCGCGCCCCCGGCGCCGCCATCGTTATCGTCGCTATCCTTGAGCCCGTCAAGCGTGACCGGTGGAGCCTCGTCGCAGGCGACCGTGAAGTTGACAAGCGCCGCACCATCGGGCGGCGCCGTGGTCGCGCCCACCAACAGCAATCCGGCCGGCGCCACCGTGCCCGCCAGCGTAACCATCGCCGCCGGCGCAACCAGTGCGACCTTCACCGCGACCACGGTCTCCGTGACCGCCTCGGCATCGGCGACCATCGGCGGCAGCTTTGGCGGCGCGAGCCGCAGCGCCACTTTGACGGTGAAGCCGCCGGCCTCGTTATCGTCGGTGACCGTAAGCCCGTCGAGCGTGACCGGAGGCAGCGCATCGCAGGGTACGGTGACCCTGACGAGCGCCGCGCCGTCGGGCGGATTCACCGCGTTGCTGTCCAGCGACAACCCGGCAGCGGCGGTACCCGCCAGCGTGACGGTGGCGCAGGGGGCCACCAGCGCGACGTTTGCCATCGCCACCAGCTCGGTTACCGCATCCACGCCGGTGACCATCGGGGCGGCCGCGGGCGGCGTGACGCGGACGGCAACACTGACGGTGACGCCGCCGGGCGCGAGCGCGACGCTGACGGTGACCGCAACCGGCCGTAGCGGCGAGAGCGTGACCTCGAGCCCGGCAGGCATCAACGTGGCGGTGGGCAGCACCCGGTCGGCGCCGTTCACCACCGGGACGGCGATCACGCTCACCGTTTCCAACGGCCGCAACGCCGTCTGGTCCGGCGCCTGTACGAGTGGCGGGAGCAAGACCTGCACTTTCACGCTCACCGGAAATGCTGGTGTGACCGCCAATGTGCAATAAGACTGCGCTCCTGGAAGTCGACCTGGCGGGCGATATTACCAGCCGCCTTCACATCTTCAGCGTGCCCACCAGGTCGGCCGCGCGCGCGATCTTCTCGCGCCGCAGAAACTCTGCCAGTTCCCCGGCGATCCGCAAGGGGGAGCGCGGATCCCAGAACGTCGCCGTGCCCACCTGCACCGCGCTCGCTCCGGCGATCAGAAACTCCGCCGCATCTTCCCCGCTCGCGATTCCACCCAGCCCGATCACCGGAATCTTCACGGCGCGCGCCGCCTGGTACACCAGACGCAGCGCGATCGGCTTGATGGCCGGGCCGGAAAGCCCGCCGAAGCCGGCGCCGATCCGCGGGCGCCGCGTGCGCGCGTCAATCGCCAGGCTGATGAACGTATTCACCAGCGAAAGGGCGTCCGCGCCGCTCTCTTCCGCCGCGCGCGCCAGCGGTTCGATGGCGCTCACGTTGGGCGAAAGTTTCACGATCACCGGCCGTGAGGCTACGCGCCTGGCCGCCGCCACTACCTCGCTCAACAGCGCGGGGTCGCTGGAAAAATAGATGCCTCCGTGCGATGTGTTGGGGCACGACACGTTCAATTCGTAACCCGCCAACCCCTCGTGGTCGTTGAGCACGCGGATCACTTCCAGATAGTCTTCCACCTGGTTGCCGAACACGTTGGCGAAAACCGCCGTGCGCAGCCGCGCCAGCGCCGGCAGTTTCCCCGTGACGAAGGCCCGCACGCCGATATTCTGCAAGCCGACGGAGTTGATCATGCCGCCTTCGCTCTCATACAGCCGCGGCGGCGCGTTGCCCTCGATGGGCTCGCGCGACAGGCCCTTCACCACGAAGCCGCCCAGCGCGTTGAGATCCACCAGCTTTTCGAACTCCACCCCGTAAGCGAAAGTGCCGCTGGCCGCCAACACCGGATTGCGCAAAGCGATGCCGCACAGCGTAGTCGTCAGATCCGCCGTCATTCCCCGAACGCCTCGCCCAGCACCCTTCCGACCGAGGAGGAAGGCGGCGCCACCCCCATGGCGCGTGCCAGCGTCGGCGCCACGTCCACACTCTGCACGGGCGATTCGAAAACCCCGGCCGGGAACTGCGGGCCGTAGAAGCACAGCGGGACGCGCACGTCGTAATTGTACAGCGACCCGTACGATATCCCTCGTCCCTGGCCATAGTCCTCCACGTACTCCGGCCGGTAGGAGAGCATGACGTCGCCCGACCGGTTGGGGTGGAAGCTGTTGCGGAAGCGCTCCCGCCAGCCGTCGTTGGTGGAGCAATACCCGCCGGCAGTGTAGAACCCGGCCACCGCGGGGTGCTCGAGGGCCGCGCGCCCCGCGGCGATTCGCAACGGCTCGGGGTCCCAGTAGCTGCTGGTGTCCAGGTACAGGAACGGATACAGGTAGCGCGTCACCCGCGCGGCGCCGTCGGCGCGCAACGCGCGGTCCACGGTCTGGGCCACACTCTCGCCCGGCACCGCCATGCGGGCGCGGCTCTCCGCGGCGGGCGCGGGCGGCGCGCCATGGGCGCCGGCCAGCACCAGGTTGAACCCGTTCTCACCCGGCCCTCCTTTGAGGCTGAGGCGCTTTAGCAGGAACTCCAGTTGCTGGTCCAGGTGCAGCACCATCTGGCGCATCAGCGGCGAACGGCCACCGGTCTCGTAGCCCAGGCGCGCCGTGGAACCGGCAATCAGGCAGACGAAGTCGAACGTGCCGCGCTGCCCCAGCCGCTCTTTTTCAATCAGGCGGACCAGCAGTTCGAACTGCGCTCCCTGTCCCAGATGCGACGCCTGGTATTGCTCCAGAAACTGCTCCGGATGCTCCGCGTCGTAGGTGAGCGTGCGCAACGGCGGCGCGCCGGACTTCGCGCCGATCGCCATCCAGTGGGCGTCGTGCGCGTTGTCGGGTGGGTTCAGCGAATTGAATTCGCCGAGCCATTCCGGCGTATCCCCCAACGTCGTGAACTGGCCCCGCGAATCCATCCAGAACTGCCGCGCCCCCGGCGTCCCGGCCAATAGCGAGGTCTGCGCGGCATCCATGCCGATCACGAACGCTTGTGTGTCCGGCTCGGCGGCCACCTGCGCGGTCAAGGTAGTGGCCAGCAGCGCTTCCTGGGAGGCCGCTACCGCGCTCTGGCCGGCGCGGTCATACCAGGAGTCCGCCACGATGCCGTGCTGTGCCGGCCAGGCGCCGGTCGCCAAAGTTGCGAGGCTGGAGGCGGGGAAACTGCTCGCCAGATGGCGGCAATCCGGGAAATGTGCTCCTTTTAACAAAATGCGGCGCAGGCCGCCGGACCCGAGTTTATCGGCCGCCGAATCCCAGTAATCTTGCCGCATTAGTTCTAAAAGTACTAGTACCAGCAACTTAGGCCTTGGCGACAGCCCGGTTGCCAGCCTGGCGGAGGCACCGGCAAGCAGACCCAAGTTGAACTGGCGACGGCAAATAGGCATTAAAAAAGAGTCTAGCAAAAGGATGTACCGGTGTTATATTGTTACCTTACATACCGCTAGTAGAACTTCGACCGGGCGTTGGTACCCTCCAGGGGTTAATGCCTGGTGAGGCAGGGAGATGAAAGAGGAAAAAAGCGTCCTTGGTCTATCCACGATTCGCCGCAATCGTGGTGTCTCGCTCGAGCAGATCGCCGATTCCACCAAGATCAGCATACGCTCCCTTGAAGCCATTGAACAGGGCGATTTCCGCAAATTGCCCGGTGGAATTTACAACACCAGCTATATCCGGCAGTACGCGCGTGCGATTGAATACGACGAGAGCGCCCTGCTCGCCTTCTACACGCGCGAAATGGCGTGCTCCGAAGACGTGGTGCGTAACGGCGCCAACGGGAACGGCGGGTACGGCGGATTGCGCCCCGCCTCCAGCATCATGGGCTCGTAGCCCGTCC
>JADGNS010000008.1 GCA_017883355.1 Candidatus Solibacter sp. | reverse complement strand
CCGTTGTGGTGGAAACTGGTGGGGATATGGTAAACCGGATGAAAACAGGAAAACGTTCCGTCTGTCCCCGTATTCTGCTCGCCCTTGCCGGGGTGTGCGCGGCGCAGGCGGCGGGATTGAAGTATTGGGTAGAGCCTTGCGCACGGCCGGCGGAGATGGGGTGCAGGAGCGGCGATCCCGACCTGGCACTGTGGGCCATGGAGGCGTGGCAAGCGGCATCGCTCGGCAAGCTTCGCGCGGAGCGGACCACGGAGAAGAATCAGGCGATCGTCAAGATCTTCTGGGTGTCGGGGCGCGCCGGCCTCTATGGGGAAACGCGCGGCGGGGAGGTTTACGTCCATCCCGAACCCGGCGAGGGACTGCTGCGCGAGGCGACGGTGTACCTGACGTGCCTGCATGAGATCGGGCACGCCTTGGGCCTGGCGCACACGGCGAACTTCGACGACATCATGTACAACTTTCAATATGGCGGCGATATTACTGAATATTTTGCCCGTTATGTACGGAAGTTAGGGCGGCGGGAGGACATCCGCAAGTACTCCGGTATGTCCCCGAACGATCGAAAACGTTTAGCTGCCGGACTGTAAGCCGGTTCCTGTACCCTTGCGGGCGGCAGTCATTCATCTGGACCGGTCATTACTGACCGGTTCTAGCGACCTACCCGGAAGTTTAGCGGGACGGGCCGTCCCTCCTCCCCTATTTGGTCTTGCTCCGCGTGGGGTTTTCCCTGCCGGCAGAATTACTCCTGCCGCGGTGCGCTCTTACCGCACCATTTCACCCTTACCCCACCCTGCGGCGAGGCGGTATATTTTCTGTGGCACTTTCCGTCGAGCCCTTGCGAACCCGCCCGGCCGTTAGCCGGCACGCTGCCCTGTGGAGACCGGACTTTCCTCCCCCGCGATCCAAAAGGGCACCCCGGGAGCGACTGCCCGTCCGGCAGCCTCACTCGATTATTGTCGCATTTCTGCCGGCCCGGTGTACGGACGAACACGTCCTATCGGATACTAAGACCCTGGATTTGTGGTAGATGGAAAAAATGCGGTGTATTCTATTTTTAGTGGAGATTCAGGCAAGAGTTTCCGTACTGTGGCGATGCAGGCGATGTCGCGTCGGGCGGAGCAGTTACAGTATTCTCGCATTTGGAAAAAGCTGAGGAGAGTTACAAGACCATGAGAAAACTAGCAGCGGTAGGCGCCATAGGCTTATTAGCATCTAGTCTGTTCGCCCAGGGGTTGAACACGGGCGGTCAAACCAAGGAAGATTGGGAGGAGATCAACTTCGAGTTCAATTCCTCGATTCTTTCAGACGGGTACCCGAGCCTTTTGCGGTTGGCCGATCTGTTGGGCCAACATCGCGATTACCGCGTGAAAGTTACCGGCAACACGGATTACGTAGGTTCTGGCGCATATAATGATAAGCTCGCGCTGAAGCGGGCCGATGCCGTCAAAGCGTTCCTGGTGAAATACGGCGTAGCCGATAACCAGATCACCACCGCGGGCGACGGCAAGCGTGCCCCGGAAGTGGACAACAAGACCAAGGAAGGGCGGTTCATGAACCGCCGGGTGGTCCTGGCTGTCACCGACGGCACCGGCCGCCTGATTAAGGAAGGCGGCGTCGGCGATATTATCAAGGCCATCAACGACAAGTTGGACAGCATGGCCAAGAAGCAGGAAGACTGCTGCGCGCAGATTCTCAAGAGGCTCGACAAACTGGACGAGATTCTGGCCCAGTTGAACAACCTCAAGGGTGAGAACGACAAACTGCGCGGCGAAGTGGGCGATCTGCGCAACCAGCAGAATGCGCTGAAAGACCAGGTCGCTGCCATGCCCAAGCCGCTGAGCGCTTCGCAGACGCAGGATATCGCGCACACCGAAGCCATCGGCGCGGTGGACGAAGGCCAGAAGCGCAACAAGAAGTTTTCGATTGTGGGCTTGAACCTCGGACCCACTTTGGGCAGTGGACGCACCGGCGACTTCAACTTCAACGGACGCGGCCAGTTCTTCTCGCCGTTCGGCGGCGACGGCACGCACGCCGTGCAGGCGCAAGGCGAATACAGTTACTACTCGGGCCGCCAGGAAGGCCAGTTCGATATCGGTCTGGTCAACCGCTGGGGCAACATACAGGCCGGCGCCTTCGGCAGTTTCAAGTACCTCAACTTCAAGGACATGCAGTCTGCCGGCGGTTTGGGACAGGCGGCTTTCCTGCTCGATTACGTCTTCAGCCGCGGGCGTGTCGGCCTGTTTGGAACCAAGGGCTTCAAGAACTTCGCGGTGCTCAACCAGGTACAACTGGGGCCGCAATCGTTCACCCAGACCTACGCACGCATCGTCGACCAGGTCGGCGTCAACGCGTTGGTGGGCGTCTGGGGTAATGCCTATTTGGAAGGCAACATTGCATACCTGAAGCGCCATTCCGACCTCAAGGACGCTCCGGGCGGGAGCATCAAACTGGTTCAGCCTTTGAACGAGCACTTCGCGTTCACGGCGGAAGCCGGCCTGAACGAGTCCTTCCTCAACGTGAATAATAGCGGACGCATCCTGTTCGGCTTCCAGATGGGTAACTATATCCACCCCAAGGAATACGGCAAGACCAAGTCCCCGGTCCCGATGGACATTCCGCGCGTGCGTTACGAAATGCTGACGCGGCGCATCGGCAACTCGCCTCCAGTGGCCAACGCCGGTCCCGACCAGATTGGCATCGCCGCCGGCAGCGTGACCTTGGATGGCTCGGCTTCGTACGATCCGGAAAACGACCCGCTCACCTACCAGTGGACGCAGATCGGTGGCGCCGCGGTGACGCTGGCTACCCCGACAGCGGTGAAGAGTACGTTCACCGCCGCGGCCGGCCAGACGTATGTCTTCAAGTTGACGGTGACCGATACCGGCGGCTTGTCCAGTTCCGCCACCACCCGGGTGACGGCGGGCAATCCGACCTCGGCGCTGGTGGTTCGCTTCGACGCGACCCCAAGCACGATCAACGCCGGCCAGAGTTCGCAACTCACCTGGATCGTTCAGGGCGCGAGCAGCGTCTCCATCAACAACGGCGTGGGTAACGTCGCGGCTACCGGTTCCACCACGGTGACCCCGGCAACCACCACCACGTACACGTTAACGGCAGTCGGCCCCACGGGCAATGTGACGGCCACGGCAACGGTCACGGTTGGTACGGGTGTGGTAGTCCCCGGCACTCCGCAGATCATCCGCTTCGAAGGCAGCCCGCTGACCATTCAGCCGGGTCAGCAATCGACTCTTAGCTGGACCACTTCCGGCGCCACGACCGTTTCCATCAGCGGCGTAGGCGCGGTGACCCTCAACGGCAGCACCACGGTGTCGCCGGCCACCACCACCACCTACACGCTGTCGGCTACCTCCAGCGACGGCAAGACGGTAACCGCCCCGGTCACCATTACGGTGTCCACCGGCACGGTTCCGCAAATCGTAGTGTTCGTGGCAACCCCATCCACCATCGATCCGGGCAGCTCTTCCAAGCTGTGCTGGCAGGTGACGGGCGCCACCAGCATCTCGATCACCCCGGGCATCGGCACCAATCTCAATGCCAACGATTGCGCCACCGTCAGCCCGAGCGAAACGACCACCTATACCCTCACGGCGATCAACGCGACGGGCCAGATACAGGCCAACGCGACGCTCAACGTAGGCTCGGTGAAGATCACGTCGTTCACCGCCGTTCCGGTGACCTCGACGGCGGCCGGTAACCCCGTAGTCCTCTCCTGGACGACCCAGAACGCCACCACGGTGGTTCTGATCGGCAGCGAGATCGGGGCGCAAACGCTGCCCACCAACGGCAGCCTCACGGTTGCGCCGATCACCAACTCGGTGTACACCTTGACCGCATACGGACCTGGAGGCCAGACCGTAAGCGGCACCATCTCGGTGTTCGTGAGGTAACTTGACCCAGTAAAGCAGCACCAGCCGGGCGGCGATCAGCCGCCCGGCTTTTTTATTGGGTGGGGCAGGCGCTTGGCTTTCGCCCGCCAACCGCTTGCTGGCAAATATGTCTACAGGAAATCGTCCGCCGGCAGAGGCGCGACGTCCCCCTCTTTGTAGATGAACTTGCCGCGCTTCATGGTCAGGTGTACCAGGTTGGTGCCCAGGCTGGTTTCCAGCGACCGGTAGTGGCCGGCGTTGAGGATCACCAGATCGGCGGACTTGCCGGGTTCCAGGGATCCCACCTGGTCGGCGCAGCCCAGCGCGTGAGCGCCGTTGATCGTAGCCGCGGAAATAGCCTCTTCGACGGTCATTCCCAGCCGCCCGCAGGCCATCGCCACCATCGTCTGCATATTGAGCGCGGGAGTATCGTGCGGATTGAAATTGCTGCCCAGCGCCACCGCCACGCCGGCGTCGATCAACGCGCGGGCCGGAGCTTCCCTGACATCGCCGCCGAAAGAAGCTCTGGGTAGGAGCGTGGCCATGATACCGGCTGCCACGATCTGCCGTGCCTCGCGTACCGTGGCATACTCCAGATGATCGATGCTGACCACGTTGTGCCGCGCGGCGAGTGCTACGGCGCCTTCGGGGTTCGCACAATCGGCATGAATCTTACGGTCGAACCCGAGTAGGCGCGCCGCCTCCAGATAGCGATCGAACCAGGGTAGCAGGTCGGGGTCGCTATCCCACGCGAGATCCGCGAAGTGGGCCACACCCCGGCGCCGGATCTTGGGAAGCAGTTCGGCCACCACCCATTCGTTGGCGTCCGACAATCCTCCATTGAGTTCACCGGAACAGCGGAATAGAAAGCTGGGGACCAGGTCGATCGGCTCGCTGCGCAGCGCGCCCAACATGCGCCACAGCTTGGATTCTGCGCCCTCGTCGAGTCCGCATCCGGTCTTAACCTCCACCGTGGTGGTACCGTGGCGCGCCATGGCTTGGAGGTAAGCGCGCGCTCGAACTTCGAGGCGCTGCACGGTGGCCGAGTGCAGCGCGCGCATGGCGGCGGCCGGGTTCGGCGCGTCAATGCCGGCCGGCGGGAAAGCCAGGTGCGTGTGCGCGTCGACGAAGCCCGGCATCACTACCCGCCCGGCGGCGTTGATCTCAATGGCGTTGCGCGCCTCAGCCAGATTCTCCACACGCCGGCTGGGTCCAACTTCCACCAGGATGCCATCCCGAATCAGGATGGCACCGTCCTGGATCACACTGAGTTCCCCGAGTGAAGGCCCGCAACGAGGTCCCCGGGCGCCGCGCAGTGTCAGCAGATGGCGTGCACCCCGGATCAGAATCGACTCCAGTTTATCCCCCCCCTTACTGTAACATTAGTACTGGAACTTGTTTCCCGTACCCTTACCATGGCCAAACAAACCCCTCCGCCCGGCAACAAACAGATAAAAACCTTAGAACGAGTGTTTTCCAAGGCCGGCGCCGGCTCTCGAACGGACGCGCGAAGCTGGATTGGGGCGGGGCGCGTTCGCGTGAACGGAAAAGTGGTCCAGAACCCCGACCACTGGGTCGACCTGGAAAACGATCGCGTGACCCTTGACGGCAAGCCGTTGCGCTCGGCCACCAAGACGTATGTGCTGCTTTACAAGCCCAAGGGCTATCTGACGACTTACCGCGATCCCGAGGGCCGTCCCACGGTTTACGACCTGGTGCCGGAGGTGGGCGCGTGGATTTCACCGGTCGGACGCCTCGACCTGGACACCAGCGGTCTGCTGATCCTGACCAACGATACCGATTTTACGGAACGGCTGACCAATCCCGACCACAAGGTGCCGAAGACGTATCAGATCAAGGCGTCGACCCTGGTGAGCGACGCGCAGATCGAGCGTTTGCGGCAGGGGGTGGAACTAGCCGACGGAGTGACCCGTCCGGCGGTGGTCACCCGGTTGCGCGATAGCGAGAAATACAGCTTTCTGGAGATGACCATCACGGAAGGGCGCAACCGTCAGGTGCGGCGCATGCTGGAAGCGGTGGAAAGCAGGGTCTTGAAGCTGGTGCGCGTCGCCATAGGTCCCATCCGGATCGGCGACCTGCCGATCGGCAAGTGGCGCAATCTGACCCCGGAAGAGGTGCACGCACTGCGCGGCAGAGCCGCATCGAAAGTGGTCGCCGACCGCCGTCACGCCCGCGAAAAAGAGCTGCGATCGGAGCCGCGACCGTAAGGGAGCGGTTTCCCCTAGTCCGAATACCAGCGCAGGCCGACCATCACGCCGCCCACCGTGCCGCGAAAGAAATAGTCGCTCTTGGGCGAGGTGCGGAAGAGGAACGCCTTGGCGCCGGCGCGCAGTTCCAGGTGCCCGGCGCGATACGCGATGGTGGCATCGCTGTCGAGCAGTTGCCAGCGATGGGGTAGCATGAAACCGGAGACGTTGGCCTCCAGGCGGAAGCTGCGCGTGGCGTACTCGTGGAACCCCAGCCCCAAGGCCGGCGTGATGTAGCCTTTCGAGCCCAGCGCGGAGAACGAAGTGAAATTCCCGGCGCTGTCCGGGGTGGCCGACCGGACGGGCGCATCGAACGTTGTTTTCACGCTGATGTACTGCACCTGGTACAGCGTCTTCAGGCGGAAATGGCGGGCTTCCACCGGGTAGGGCCAACTCAAGTATTCGTACGACAGCTTATAGTCGGTCAGCTTGCCGTTGGTGCTGAGTTGGTCGCCCTGCGCATAGGTTTGGCTGAAGATCACCATTTCGTTGGCCGCCGTGGTGGTGCCGCTCCGCTTGGTGGAGAAATAGGAGACGCGGATACTGTTGTGCAGGCCGGCGGCGATGCCGATTTCCACCCCGGGCGAAGCCTGCGCCTTGCCGGCAAGCTGAAGCTTGGAAGGGTCGGTGAAACTGGCCGCGTGACCCTTGTCGGTGAAGATTTGGCCGATGGGCAGCCAACCGGTGATTCCAACGTAGTAGCCGGCTTCGCCCGGCAGGCGCACGTCCACCACTTTGGGCGGCGGGGGCGGAAGCTTCAATCGCTGGGTCTCGAGCTGAGGGGGAGTCTCGGCAGATGGCTGTTGCGGCGGTTGCGGTTGCGGTTGCTGGGGAGGCGGCGCCGGCGCCTGTTGGGCAGGGGCCTGCGGGGCGGATTGCTGGTCCGCCGGCGTGGCCGCGGCATCCGGCGGCGCTTGCGCGCTCACCAGTGCCGGCGTCCACAGTAAAGCAAGACAAAGTAAGCCAGTTCGAGAAATCTTCACGTACGCCTCAACCATTGAGATTAGCCGCCGCAGTCCGGCCCCAGGCCACGGTTGCACCGCTAGGTCCAAACCGTTCAACTGTTGGCTGCTCTTCTATTTTGCCTCAAATCAACGGCATGCCGCAGGAAATCAGCGGCGCGCCGGTTGTGGCCGAAACGGCACAGGTGTAGAATTCGCGTAACCTTTTTCGATTTGAAAGGTATTGCATTACGAAATCGGGACGTCATTAAGGAGCCAGGGTGCAAGACGAATTGGTCATGCGGGAAGTCCGGGAAGGCGACGTCGCCAAGCTGGAAGTGCTGTTCGACCGGCACTACGCGGGCGTCCTTCGCTACTTCCAGTATCTGACCTCGAACCGCACCCTGAGCGAGGATCTGGCCCAGGAAGTCTTTTTCCGGATTTTGAAATACCGCCACACCTACCGGCCGGATGCCAATTTCCGCGCCTGGCTGTATCAGATCGCGCGCAATGTCCATGCCGGCCAGATGAGCAAGCAGAAACCCGAGGTGGCCCTGCCGGAGGAGGCCAGGGAAATCCGCGGCACGGCGGTTCCGCCGGATCGCGAGTTTCAGAAAAAGCAGGAGGCGATGATCCTGCGCCGCGCGCTGGCCGCCATGCCGGGCGAAAAGCGCGAAGTGCTCATCATGAGCCGCTTCCTGGATCTGAAGTACGAAGAGATCGCCAGCGTCCTGGAGTGCGAGGTAGGGACGGTGAAGCAGCGCGTGTACCGGGCGATGCGCGATCTGAGCGACCGGTTTTTCGCCCTCAGTGGAGAACGAGCGTCATGAATTGCGAACGAATGCGAGAGCAGATACCCGAGGCGCTGGCCGGACGGCTGGACAAGGCCGCCCGCGAAGCGCTGGTGGAGCACCTGGAAACCTGCGCCGGCTGCCGCACCGAGGTCGCCGAACTGAACGCAGCGTGGAGGGGCCTGGAGAGTTTGAAAGCAGGAATGGACGTGGCACCGGATACCAGCGCGAAGTTGAGATTCCAGGAAATGATGGCGGCCTACCAGGCGGGAATGGCGGCGGGGCAACCGGCCGTGCGCCATCGGCGCGTGGCCTGGTTCCCGGCGCAACCGGTGTGGCAGTTAGCGGCTGCGGCCGGCCTGCTCGTGGGCGGCATCCTGTTCGGACGTTATTTGCCCGCGGGCGGCGGCAATCCCGAGATGGCCCAACTACGCGCGCAGGTGGAGAACCTGCACCAGATGGTGGCCCTCTCCATGTTGCAGCAGCAATCGCCCAGCGCGCGCATGCGCGGCGTCACCTACAGCGAGAAGATCGCCCAACCCGACCCGCTGGTGCTCGACGCCCTGCTCCAGGCGGTGAATCACGATAGCAACGTCAACGTCCGGCTCTCCGCGGTGGACGCGCTGCAGAAGTTCGCCGCCGACCCGGAAGTGGCGCGCGCCATGGTGACTTCCATCCCGGCGCAGGGATCGCCGCTGGTACAGATCTCTCTCGTCGACATGCTGGTGCAATGGAACGCACGCGGCGTGGCGCCGGAGCTGGCGCGGATATCGAAGGACATGCAAATGGATGAAATGGTCCGGCAGCGCGCGCAATGGGCGCTGCACAAGATGGAGACGCAACGATGAGATACGCACTGATTTTGACGATCGCGGCACTGCCGCTGGCGGCCGGCGGTTGGGACGACGACCACCGCTGGAAGCTCGACGAGAAGGAGACCATCCGGCGTACCTTCGACACCGCCGGCGGATCCGGCGGGAGGAAGTTGCTGGTGGACAATGTCCACGGCTTCATCCACGTGACCGGCACCAGCGGATCGCAGGTGCAGGTGTCGCTGGAGAAGCACATTTACGCCGATTCGAATGAGGCCATGGCAGAGGCCAAACGCGACGTCAAAATGGATATGTCGCAGCAGGGCAACTTCGTGCGGCTCTACGAAGACGGCCCGTTCCGCAGCTCCAATGGCACCAATTACCGCGGCGATAACTACTACGGGTATCGCGTGGTGTTCGATTTCGAAGTGCAGGTGCCCTATGACACGGAGCTCGTGCTGAAAGGCGTCAATCACGGCGATATACAGGTGAAGAAGACTACCGGCGACTACGACATCCACGGGCTCAACGGGGGCATCGAGATGGAGGACGTGGCGGGCTCGGGGCTGGTCAGCACCCTCAACGGCAAAGTCAAAGTCACGTTCAGCAAGAACCCGTCCAAGGCCACGCAGTTCAAGACGCTCAACGGCTCGGTGGACGTTTACTTCCAGAATGGGCTGAACGCCGACCTGAAATTCAAGAAGCTCAACGGCGGAATCTATACGGATTTCGAAGTGACCGCGCTGCCGCGGACGGTGGCCGGAGGCAGCAGCGACGGCAAATTTGTGTATCGCTCGGATCGTGTGATGTCCGGGCGCACAGGCAAGGGCGGGCCGGAACTCTCCTTCGACACGCTGAACGGCAGCATCCGGCTGCACTCCCGAACGATCTGAAAAGGAAAATACCATGGAACGAAACAGCGCCCTTTTGGGCATGACACTGATGGTCTGTTCACTCGGCCTGGCGCAGGATACCGGTGGCGAACGGGTGGTTGTACCCGCGCGCAATACCACGCACGCACGCAAGGTGGACGTGAGCCTGATGGGCGGATCGATCACGGTGAAGAGCTATACCGGCAAGGAAGTGATCGTGGAGACGCGCGCCGGCGCCGGCAACCGATCCCGCCGCGATACCGACAAAGCGGCGGACGGCATGCGGCGTCTCGATCTTCCGCGTGGTCTGTCGGTGGAGGAAGAAGACAACGTGGTGACCGTACGCATGCAGCAAGCGCAACATTCGGACCTCGTGATCTCCGTGCCGCCCGACACCTCGTTGAAGCTGCGCAACCTGAATGGGGAAATCGCCGCCGAAGGTGTAAAGGGCGAACTCGACATCAACAGCAATAACGGCAAGATCACCTTGACCAACGTATCCGGCTCGGTGCTGGCGAATACCCTGAATGGCACGATAAAGGTCACCATGGACGCTGTGGACGCCAACAAGCCGCTCTCCTTCAGCAGCTTGAACGGCACCATCGACGTCACCCTGCCGGCGGATTTCAAGGCCAACGTAAAGCTACGCACCGATCACGGTGATGTCTATAGCGATTTCGATTTCAAACTCAGTGGCGGAGCCATCACGCAGCAAAATGATACGGCTGACGGCAAATTCAAGGTGAAGATGGAACGCACTATCAGCGGCACCATCAACGGCGGCGGCACGGAAGCCACGTTCAAGACCTACAACGGCACCATCTACCTCAGGAAGAAGAAGTAGTGGGGCGGACCCCTGGTCCTGGGGTCCCCTCTGGGGACGACGCCCTCGTCGGCCTGCCGCGGGTGGATGATGCCGATTCCGTTTAGCGAGATGCGGGTCCGGGGGGACCCGCGCGGACCAGGGGGTCCGCCCCACCAGCCCCGCAGGATTCGCGGCTTCGGGGAAGCTGAGTGGCATTGCCCATTCCTCCCGGCATTCTCCTGAGCTATCGACGCTTGTGCCTTCCTGGGACAGGGGATAAAATCATCGTGAACTCTTAGGAGAAGAACGATGACAGACCGTAAGGGAATCATTCGAATCGTGGCAGTGGGAGTGGCGATCTTAGTGACGTCGCCATTGATCGTCGCGCAGCCGGGAGCCCCGCCCGCGGCGGCACAACCCGGAAGGGGCGGCCGGGGAGCGCAGGGTCCCCAGGTGGTTTCGCCCGAAGTAGCGGCCGACCGGCGGGTCACCTTCCGTATTCTCGCGGCGCAAGCGCAGAACGTGCGGCTCACCGGCGGCGACATCCCGGCCCTGGCCGGCGGCCGCGGCGCCCCGGGCGCTGCCGCCACTCCGCCGCCCGGACAGATGACGAAATCCGACAACGGCGTGTGGGAAGTCACCCTGGGCCCGATCGATCCGGGCGCCTACCGGTATAACTTCAACGTCGACGGAGTTACCGTAATCGACCCGCGCAACCCCTCCATCAGCGAGAGCAACAACAATGTGTGGAGCCTGGTCTACGTGCCGGGCGCGGACTTCATGGACACCAGGGACGTGCCGCACGGCGCCGTGGCGGCGGTCACCTATTACTCGACCGCGCTGAGCAAGTTCCGCCGCATGCACGTCTACACTCCGCCGGGGTACGAATTGGGCAAGGACAAATTCCCGGTCTTTTACCTGCTGCACGGCGCGGGCGACTGCGATGAGGCGTGGACTTCGGTGGGCCGGGCAGGCTTCATCGTGGACAACCTGATTGCCGCGAAGAAGGCCAAACCGATGATCATCGTCATGCCCGCCGGGCACACCAGCCAGACGGCGGGCGGGCGCGGCGCGGCGCCGGCGGCTCCAGCGCCTGCGGGCGGCCGGGCACAGGCAGCGCCGCCGCTCGACGAGTTCGGCCGGGATTTCGTGACCGACATCATGCCCTACGTGGAGAAGAACTACCGCACGGTCAACGACCGGGCGCACCGCGCCATTGCCGGGCTCTCCATGGGCGGCAGCCAGACGCTGAACGTCTCGTTCGCGCATTTGGATAAGTTCGCCTACATCGGAGTCTACAGTTCGGGGATTCTGGGTGGCGGCGGCCGCGCCCCCGCGGCGCCTGCTGCGCCTGCTGCCGCGCCGGCCCCTACCCCACAGTCGTCCTGGGAACAAACCCACACGGCCACGCTCGACGATGCCGGCCTGAAGAAGGGTCTCAAGATGGTCTGGTTCGCCACGGGCGTGGACGATGGCCTGATCCCTAACTCCAAAGCCACCGTCGAAATGCTCAAGAAGCACGGCTTCAACGCCGCCTTCAAAGAGAGCCCCGGAGCCCACACCTGGATCAACTGGCGCAATTACCTGAACGAATTCGCACCGCAGTTGTTCCAATAAGAAGTGGCATAAGGCTCCGCGTTGTGCATCCGAGCGAAGAGCGGACGAATGTGTTTCTCTGCGCTTCCCTCTGCGTTCTCTGCGCCGCTGCGTTGAAGCGCCCGCCGAACCCGTTACAATGAGAGTTCGTGCCTATTACTTGCTATCTGGACGCATTCTCTGGGGTTAGCGGCGACATGCTGGTCGGCGCCCTGGCCGATGCCGGCGCCGATCAGGCCGCCATCACCGACGCCATCGCTTCGCTCGAAGCCGGAGCCGCGGTGTCTTTCGAAAAAGTGCGGCGCTCCGGCATCGGCGCCACCAAGTACCGCGTGGCGGTCACCGAAACCAAGACCCATCGCCATCTCTCCCACATCATTAAGATGATCGAGCGGGCGAACCTGGCCGAGCCCGCCAGGCGCACCGCCATCCGCGTCTTCAAAAAACTCGGCGAAGCCGAGGCGCAGGTCCATCAGGTGCCCATCGAGAAGGTCCACTTCCACGAAGTGGGCGCCGCCGATTCCATCGCCGATATCGTGGGCACCGCCGTCGCTCTCGACCTGCTGGAAATCGAAACCGTGGTCTCCTCCCCGCTCAATGTGGGCTCCGGCACCGTCCGCACCGAGCACGGCTTGCTTCCCGTGCCCGCTCCCGCCACCGCGCTGCTGCTCACCGGCGTGCCCATCTACGCGCGCGGCCCGGCGCTGGAACTCACCACGCCCACCGGCGCCGCCGTGGCCGTCACCCTGGCCACCCGCTTCGGCGTGCTGCCTCCCATGAGAGTCACCGCCACCGGGTACGGCGCCGGCGACCACGAGTTTCCCGATCACGCCAACGTCTTGCGCGTCATCCTGGGCGAACTATCCGGCGCCGATGAAGCCCTCGCCGTCTGCGTCATCGAGGCCAATATCGACGACCTCAACCCGCAGGTGCTCGCCTACACCACCGAACGCCTGGTGGAGTTCGGCGCGCTCGACGTGTCCCTGCAGCCCGTGCAGATGAAAAAGGGCCGCGCCGGCACCCTGCTCCGCGCCATCGCCAAACCGGAGCACCGCGAGGCCATCGCGCAACTCATCTTCGCCGAAACCTCCACCCTGGGCGTGCGCATCTATCCCGCCGAACGCCGCGTGCAGGCGCGCACCTTCACCGAGGTCGATACACCCCACGGCAAGGTCCGCATCAAAGTTTCCAGCGAGGGCAGCTATGCGCCCGAGTACGAAGACTGCCGCCGCCTGGCCGCGCACACCGGCGTGGCGCTCAAGCACATCATCGCCGAAGCCAACTACGCGTACTTGAAACTATCCCGATGAAATACTACCTGACCACTCCCCTGTATTACGTGAACGCCGCTCCGCACATCGGGCACACGTACACCACCATGGCCGCCGAGACCATCGCGCGCTTCAAACGCATGCAGGGCTATGACGCCGTGATGTTCACCGGCACCGACGAGCACGGCCAGAAGGTGGAGCGCTCCGCCGAAGCCGCCGGCAAATCGCCGCAAGAGTTCACCGACACCATCTCCGCCGAATTCCGCGCGCAGTGGGAGAAGCTCAACATCCGCGTCGACCGCACCATCCGCACCACCGACCCGCGGCATCACAAAGTGGTGCAGGCGCTGTTCCAGCGCTGCATGGACAACGGGTTCGTCTACAAGGGCAGCTACACCGGCCAGTACTGCGTGTCCGACGAACTCTACGCCAACGAGGCCAAGGCCGGCGACCCCTGCCCCATCTGCGGCCGCCCCACCGAGACCGTCACCGAGGAGAATTATTTCTTCAAGCTCTCGGCCTTCACCGATAAGCTCATCGATCTCTACGAAACCCACCCCGAGTTCATTCAGCCCGAGACGCGCCGCAATGAGGTGCTCGCTTTCGTGCGCCAGGGCCTGAATGATCTTTCCATCAGCCGGACCACCATCAAATGGGGCATCCCGCTGCCCGTGGAAGGCCAACACGTCTTTTACGTCTGGTTCGACGCGCTCATCGGCTACCTCAGCGCGGTGGATGGCGAAGCGCTGTGGCCCGCCGACCTGCACCTGATCGGCAAGGAAATCGCGCGCTTCCACGCCGTCTTCTGGCCTGCGTTCCTGATGGCGGGCGGCATGCCGCTCCCCAAGCAGGTCTTCGCCCACGGCTGGCTGCTCTTTGAAAACGACAAGATGAGCAAGAGCCGCGGCAACATCGTGCGCTCTGAACCCATCCGACAGGTGATGGGCGCCGATGCCCTGCGCTACTTCCTGCTGCGCGAAATCGTCTTCGGACAGGACGGCACCTTCAGCTACGACGCCCTGATCGGCCGCTACAATTCCGACCTTGCTAACGGCCTTGGCAACCTCGCCAGCCGCACCCTGACCATGATCCATCAGTACCGCGGCGACGAAATCCCCGAGGGCACCGACCCGGAGATTGCCGCCCTCGCCAACCAGACCGTGACCGCCGTACAGCAGTATTTCGACGCCTTCGAGTTCTCCAAGGGCCTGGAAGCCGTGTGGGCGCTGATCTCCGCCGTCGATAAGTTCATCGTCCTGAAAGCCCCCTGGAAGCTGGCCCGCCAGATCGACCAGACCTCGCAGGCCGAGTTGAGCGCCACGCTCTACACCGCCGCCGAAAGCCTGCGCATCGCGACCGCCCTGCTCAGTCCCGTGCTGCCGCAATCCGCTCCCAAAATCTGGGCGCAGCTCGGCATGCCCGAGTCCATCGATGCGGTCCGCTTCGAAACCCTGGAATGGGGCACGCTCCAACCCGGCCAGAAGATCGGCGAAATCGCCCCCGTCTTCCCGCGCATCGATTTGAAGGAAGCCGTCGCCTCCATGCGGGCGCTGGAAGAAAAGGTTACCGCCGAACAGAACGTTTTGCTCGGCAAAAAGCCCGAGGAGGCGGCGCCCGGGGTACCCTCTGGGTCCGAGAAGATCGCCGTCGATGACTTCGCCAAAGTGGACCTGCGCGTCGGCCTGGTCAAGTTCGCCGAGCGCGTCAAGAATTCCGACAAGCTGATGCACATGAAGGTGGACATCGGCGAAGCCGAACCCCGCACCATCGTGGCCGGCATCGCCGAGGCCTATACGCCGGAGCAACTGCTCCACCGCAAAGTCGTCATCGTGGCGAATTTGCAGCCGCGCAAGCTGAAAGGCATCGAATCTAACGGAATGATCGTGGCGGCGTCGGTGGAAGGCGGCAAGCCCGTCCTGGCCGGCTTCCACGAGGACATCCCGGTAGGAGCGCGCCTGAAGTGAGCTTGGTCGATTCGCACTGTCACCTGGACGACGAGAAGTTCGATCCCGATCGCGCGCAAGTGATCGAGCGCTCTCTCGCCGCCGGCGTGGAAATGATGATGGCCATCGGCACCGGCGGCGAGCTCGATGTGGCCATCCGGCAGGCCGAGCGCTACCCGTTCATCTACGCCACCATTGGCGTGCACCCGCACGACGCCGCCAAAGCCACGCCCGACACCTTCGCGCGCCTGCGCGACCTGGCCGGCCATCCGAAAGTGCTGGCCATCGGCGAAATCGGCCTCGATTACCACTACGATTTCTCTCCCCGCGAGGTGCAGCGCTCCGTGTTCGAGCGCCAGTTGGAAATCGCCGCCGACTTCCACAAGCCCATCGTGATTCACACCCGCGAAGCCTGGGAAGATACCCTGGCGCAGGTAACCAGTCTGCCTTATGGCGGCATCATGCACTGCTTCACCGGCGACGCCGCTCAAGCGCGCCAGGCCCTGAACCTGGGTTTTCATTTGAGTTTCGGCGGCGTGCTGACCTTCCCCAAAGCCGAGTCGCTACGCGAAGCCGCCAGAATCACACCGGAAGACCGTCTCCTCGTCGAGACCGATTGCCCGTATCTGGCCCCCGTGCCGCATCGCGGAAAACGCAACGAACCGGCCTTTGTGGTAGACACCGCGCGCCGTCTGGCGGAGGTCCGCGGCAGTACACCGGAGTCCATCGCCGCATGTACCACTCGTAATTTCCGCCGCCTGTGTTTGCGCGAGCCCTCCGCCAACGGTTAAACTGGTTAACTTACATGAATTTGAGCAAGCTGGGACAGGCTCTGACGGCCCGCGAAATTTTCGACTTGATCCAGGACGACCTGGAGCAGGTGGAAAAAAAGATCACCGTGGAATCGGTGGCGTCGGTCGACGCCGTCACCGCCATCGGCCAGTACCTGCAATCGGCCGGCGGCAAACGCCTGCGCCCCGCCCTGCTCTTGCTCTCCGCCAAACTGGCGGGCAACGGGGGACCGTCGGCCATCCAGTTGGGGGCCGTCGTCGAACTGATCCACGCGGCAACCCTGATACACGACGACGTCATTGATACCGCGGAGACCCGCCGCGGCCGTCCTTCCACCAATGTGCGTTGGGGCAATCACACCTGCGTGCTGGCCGGCGACTGGATGTACATGCAGGCCTTCCAGATCGCCCTGCGCGAGCGCAGCTTCCAGATGCTGGACCTGTTGATCGGCCTTACGCAGATGATGGTGGAAGGCGAGCTCCTGCAACTGGAGCGCATCGGCCGCATCAACGTCACCGAAGCCGATTGCATGGAACTGGTGGACCGCAAGACCGCCTGCCTGTTCAGTGTCTGCGCCCGCCTGGGCGGTCTGGCGGGACACAGCGATCCGCGCACCGTGGAAAAGCTCGGCGAGTACGCCTGGAATCTCGGCATGGCCTTCCAACTGGTGGACGACGTGCTGGATTTCACCGCCCGCGAGAAGACCCTCGGCAAACCGGTGGGCGGCGATCTCCGCGAAGGCAAAGTGACGCTCCCCCTGGTGTACGCGCTGGAGCGCGCCACCGCCGACGAGCGCGGGCTGGTGGAAACCATCCTGCGCGACCGCAGCTACGAACACGTCCCGTTCAAACGCATTCTGACCCTGCTGGAAAAATACCACGGCATCGAGCGCGTCAAA
>JADGNS010000358.1 GCA_017883355.1 Candidatus Solibacter sp. | reverse complement strand
CTAAGAGGCTTCGAAATGTCCAGCGGAAATGTGGAAAAACTACAAAAATGTTGGCGGCGGTCGCGTGCTCAGGCGCCACGCTCACGCACCGCACCAATCCCGTTGCGAAAAAGTACGTGGCATTAGCCAAGATTGCCTGCCCCACGGAGTACCTTACTGCACCGTCAGACTTGCCGTCTTGCTCACGCCGCCCGCGGTTGCGGTGATTGTGACCACGCCCGTAAAACGGCTGGTCGTAATCGTGAAGACAGCCGAAGTCTGACCTTGCGGAATGAACAGGAAGTTCGGCGACACCGACGCCGTGAGCACCCGAGTACTCTGGAAATCCACGCGGACGCCACCCATTCCGGCCGGGGCGGTGAGCGTCACCGTGCCTTGTGTGTTGGTCCCGCCCGTCACGTGGTCCGGCGAGATCGTCAGGCTGGAGAGCGTCGCCGCGGCCGGAGGATTCACGGTCAGTGAGACCGTCTGCGTCAACCCCGCGTAGGCGGCCGAAATCGACACCGTGCGCGCGGCGGTCACCGCCGACGTGGTGAGCGTGAATGTCTGCGAGTTCTGTCCGGCGGGAATGGTGACCTGCGAGGCCAGCACTGCCGGATCGCTGGACCGGAGCGCGACGATGGCACCCGTAGCCGGCGCGGGGTCGCCCAGCGTCACCGTGCCGCTCACGGGATTCCCGCCCTGCACGGCACTCGCGCCCAGCGCGAGTTGCAGGGGAGGCAGCAGGTTCAGCGTTGCCGACAACGTGGTATGGCTGAGCGTAGCCGTCAGGGTGGCGGACTGCGCGCTCGTGACCGCCAGCGTCGCGATCGTGAAATTCGCCGAACTTTGGTTGAACGGCACGGTGACCACAGCCGGGGGACTCACCTTGTTGTTGTCGCTGGCGAGGAGGATGTTGACGTTCCCCGACGGGGCGTTGCCGGTCAGCGTCACGGTGCCGGTGAGGTTCTTCCCGCCCAAAATGGATCCGAGCGAGACGGACAGCCCCGCCAGTTGCACCGTGCTGGCCGGATCGATCTCTAGCGAAGCGGTCTGCGCCGCTGCGCCCGCTTGCGCCGTGATCGTTACGGCTTGCGTGGCATTCACCGCGGAGGTGGCGACAGTGGTCTGACCGGACGCCTTACCCTCCGGTATCGTGATCTGCGGATCCACCCGTGCCGCGCCGTTGTCGCTGCTCAATCCCAGCACGAATCCGCCCGCCCGCGCCACACCGTTGAGCCCGACGGTCAATGTCGCGCTGTCGCCCGCATTCACAAAGGTGGGCGATAGCGTGAGCGTCGCCATCCGCAGGGCGCTCACCGCCAGCAGATTCATCTGAAACGTGACCACGTTGGCGGCATTGCTGTCGGCGACGAGGGAGAGCGATACCGTGCCCGCGCCGTCGAGATCGGGCGGCAGCAGGAGGTTGACCTGATCCAGGCCGAAAAAGCCCGGGGCCGCGCCGGCGTATTCCACCGTGAGGGGATAGCGATTCCCCGCCGGAACCTGCGCCAGCGCCGTCACCGCATCGGCGTGCCGCAAACCTGTGCCGTAGACCGCAAGCCGGGTGCGCGGATCGGCTGTGGTGGGAGCGGTCTGCACCACGAAGGGCGCGGGTTGGTACGTCACCGCGTTGAGGATCGCGCCGGCGCCACCGCCGCTGGCGTCGCTGGTGAATACGCCTGGCGCCGCAGCGCGCAACAGCGCGGTGCCGCTCTTCGGCGATCCCGGTGATACCGTGGAGCGGATCACCACGGTCGCCGTGCCGTCCGCCAGTCCGCCCGGAACCACGAGGTTGATTTGGCCCGGCGCGACATAGAACAGCGGCGCCAGTACGCCGTTGATCTCGACGCTGACAGACGCCAGTACCGTGGGCAGGTTCCCATTTGGGTCGAGCGTGGCCGATGCGGTGGCTTGCGACAGTCCACTGCCGAAAATGGTGGCCAGCCCGTCCGGCGCGATGGCGCCGCCATAACTGGCCGCGTTGACCACGGTAAACGCGGGACCTTGTGCCATCGCGCTTGAAATGGCAAGAAGGGTAAAAAGGATTACAGAACCAGGCAGTCGCCTTTGCTGCATATAGTAACGACGCGCGGCGGAGCCAAAAGGACCAACTTGACCCGATACAATTGGATGGAGGAATCCCGTTTGGAGAACAAGGAAATCGCGCGCGTGCTCTGGGAGACCGCCGATCTGATGGAGATCGCCGCCGAGGATTCGTTCCGCATTCGCAGCTATCGCAACGGCGCTACCGCCGTGGAAGGCTATCCGGAGCGCATCGTCGATATCCTGCGCGACCCGGAGCGCAAGGTCACGGACATTCCGGGAATCGGCAAGGGCCTGGCGCACGTGCTGGCGGAAATCGCCGAGCGCGGTTCCTGCGAGCGCCGCGACCTGCTGCTCGCAAAATTTCCACCCACGGCGCTAGAGTTCCTCAAGATCCAGGGCCTGGGTCCCAAGAGCATCGCGCTCATCTTCGAGCACTTCCGCATCAGCACGATCGACGAACTGGAGCGCCTCTGCCAGGAGCAGAAGTTACGCACGCTGCCCCGCATGGGCGCCAAGCTGGAGGAAAAGGTACTGCGCTCCATCGCGGGGTATCGCCAGCGCACGGGACGGTATCTGCTGAGCTATGCCGAAGGCGTCGCCGTTGAACTCGGCGAAGTATTGCGCCAGGTGCCGGGCGTGGATGCCGTGACTGCCGCGGGCAGCCTGCGGCGCGGACGCGAGACGGTGGGCGATCTCGACCTGCTGGTGACGGGCCCCTCGGCCACCGACGCGCTCGACAAATTTACCTCGTACCCGCGCGTGGAGGAAGTGCTCGCCCGCGGCGAGAATAAAGCCAGCGCCAAAGTGGGCCGCGAGGGCTTGCAGGTGGACGTCCGGACGCTGCCGCCCGATACCTTCGGCGCCGCCATGCAGTATTTCACCGGCAGCAAAGACCACAACGTGGCAATCCGCATGCGCGCCGTGAAGATGGGGCTCAAGCTAAGCGAGTACGGCCTGTTCCGGGTGGCGGACGATGCGCGCATCGCCGGCGAGACCGAGGAGGGCATCTATCAGGCGCTGGGCCTGGCGTGGATCCCGCCCGAACTGCGCGAGAACACCGGCGAAATCGAAGCCGCGGAGCAGGGACGCCTTCCCGCGCTGGTGGAACTCGGGGACATCCGCGGCGACCTGCACATGCACACCACCGAGACCGATGGCCGCGCCAGCCTGGAAGAAATGGCCGAGGCGGCGCGCGAGCGAGGCTATCAGTACATCGCCATCACCGATCACTCCCAGGCGCTTTCCATGACCAACGGGCTGGACGAGAAACGCGTCGTGGAATTCGCCCGCCGGGTGCGCGAGATCAATCGCGTTGGCCTGGGCATCCGCGTCTTCAGCGGCATCGAGTGCGACATCCTCAAGGACGGCGCGATGGATCTGGCCGACGATGCGCTGGCCTCTCTCGACCTGGTGATCGGCAGCGTGCATAGCCACATGAACCAGGAATCCGGCGAGATGACCGACCGCCTGCTGCGCGCGCTGGAGTGCCCGCACCTGCGCATCATGGGACATCCTACGGGCCGCATCCTGCTGCACCGCGACCCGTTCCCGTTCGATTTCGAACGCGTCGTGGCGGAAGCGGTGCGCCGGGGCGTCTGGATGGAGATCAATGCCAGCCCGGAGCGGCTGGACCTGCACGGCACGTTGATCCGCACCGCCAGGGCCAAGGGTGCGAAGTTCACCATCTCCACCGACGCGCACCATCCCAAGCAACTGGCCAACATGCGCTACGGCGTGGTCACGGCGCGCCGCGGCTGGCTGGGGCCGGACGACATTTTGAACACGCGCAGCGCCGATGAGTTCGCGCGCGCTATCCAGGCAAAATCATGAAAATCACCAGTTCGAAACAGGTATACGATTGCGGGCTCTTCCGCGTCACCGAGGACGTGGCGGTGGACCCCAAGACGAAATTCCGGATCAAACGCAGCGTGGTCCGGCACATCGGCAGCGCGGTGATGATGGCTGTCGACGAAAAGAAGCGCGTGCTGCTGGTGCGCCAGTACCGGTTGCCCGCGAACAAGTATCTTTGGGAGCTGCCTGCGGGACGCCTCGACGCCGGCGAAAAGCCCTTGCAGGCAGCCAAACGCGAATTGAAGGAAGAGACCGGCTACGCGGCTCGCAAGTGGAGCAAGCTGGCGTCATTCTGGCCGAGCCCCGGCTTCGTGCAGGAGCGCATGACCATCTTCCTCGCCGAAGATCTCACCGCCGGCGAAGCGACACCGATGGACGACGAGAGCATCGAAGCCCGCTGGTTCAAACGCAAGCAACTCGCCAGGATGATCGCCGAGGGCGAGATTGAAGACGGCAAGACGATCGTCGGCTTCCTCACCTGGCGCCACCGGTAGGACAGACGATCGCCTTTTGTCGTCTGTCGCCTTTGCCGAGTCATGACAAACCACGAAAGCCGATGGTCTGTCCCACTCTCACGTGGGTTTCTTGCCCGGCAGGGATGCCGGGTTTTCGTGCGTGCGCTCCCTGAATTTGCCCCGCAAGGACGACGCCAGCGAGACCGCGGACTCGCCGAACTTATCGCGCATACGGTCCGCCGCGGCCAGCGTCTGCTTCCACTTTTCATGGCGCGCTTCGCCCAGCAGGTCCATCTGCTCGCCGCCTTCCGCCCAGCCCGCGGCGTGCACGCCGAGCAGACGGACGGTCGCGCCCGCCTTCCAGTTGCGCCGGAAAAGCTCGCGGATTTCCTCGAAGATTTCGGTGTCGAGATCGGTAGGGCGCGGCACCGAATGCGCGCGCGTGATGGTGGAGAAATCCGAATAACGCAGCTTCAGTTGCAGCGTGCGCGCCTGTAGTTTGTGCTCGCGCAGGCGCCGGCCCACCATCTCCGAGAGTCGCGCCAGTGTGGATTCGATGCGGTCGAGATCCGCCGTATCTTCGTTGAAGGTGTGCTCGTGGCTGATCGATTTCGGACCTTCGTCGGCGCCGATCTCGCTATCGAACCAGCCGCCGGCGTCGAGCCCGCGCGATTTTCCGGCCAGCGCGAGGCCCCACTTCCCGAAGCGTTGTTCCAGGAACGCTTCGTCCAGACGCGCCAGGTCGCCCACCTTGCGGATGCCCACCGCGTGCAGATTCTTCTCCGTCACCTTGCCCACGCCCGGCACTTTGCGCACATCCAGCGGCGCCAGGAACGCCGCCTCCTGTCCGGGGATGATCCAGAGCACGCCGTTCGGCTTGGCCTGGTCCGAACTGATCTTGGCCACCAGGCGCGATGCCGCGATGCCGATGGAGCAGTTCAGGTTGGTGGCCGCCTTCATGCGTTCGTGCAGCAAATGGGCGGCCTTGAGCGGCGGCCCGTAGAGCCGTTCCGTGCCCGTGATGTCGAGGTAGGCCTCGTCGATGGATGCCATCTCCACCAGCGGCGAGAACGCCTGCAGCACCTCGTGGACCTTGTGCGAGTACTCGCGATAGCGGTCGGGGTGCCCGTCCACGAAGATCGCCTGCGGGCACATCTGGTACGCCGTGCGTAGAGGCATCGCCGAGTGCACGCCGAACTTGCGCGCCGCGTAAGAGGCGGCCGACACTACGCCGCGTTCATCGGGCCGCCCGCCCACCACGACGGGCTTGCCTTTCAGCGTAGGGTCGAACAGCTCTTCCACCGAGACGAAGAACGCGTCCATATCGACGTGGAAGAACGTGCGCACCTTACCAGGGTAGCAACCGGAAAAAATCTCGGCCGTCCCGTCCTGTCGAGCAGGGCTCGTTAACCCGGAGGCGCATTGCCGCCCTGCCAAGGGCTCACACCACCACGAGCGCCCACTTCCCCTTGTGCCGCACCTCGCGGGCCTGGGGCAGCGCGGCGCGCACCT
>JADGNS010000357.1 GCA_017883355.1 Candidatus Solibacter sp. | reverse complement strand
CGCGCCCTGGCGCTGGCGCCCATGGACGCGCGCAATATGAACAACCGCGGGGTAGCGCTCCTGGCGCTCGGGCAAACCGAAGCCGCCCGCGCCGATTTCGAACGCGCGCTGCGCGCCGACCCGTCGCTCGCCGAAGCCCGGGAGAACCTGGCTAAACTGCCCCCCCGGCCGCAGTGATGCGGCACAAAGCGGAGCCTTCCTCGAAAATAGATTCTCACCCGCAGAATCCGCTCCGGACCCAGAGGGTACCCCGGTCGCGGCGCTGATTCGCGCCGCGCGCTTCGTAACCGAGCCGGGCCCAGAGGGCACCCCGTCAGGGAGCGATTGCCGGGCCAGCGTGTATTTTCGCGGGAAGGCTCCGCCTTATGCCACTTAGCCGGTGGGTGCGGTGATCTGCACGTCGGTCGTAATGTTCTGCCAGTCCGCCATCTCGTAGATCTTGCGCTTGGTGTTGAGCGGCACGGTCAGTTCCTTGGATTCAAACGGCGCCAGGCCGGTGCTGAAGGAGAATGTTCCCTGCGCGTCTTCCTCGGATTTCTGGGTGCGTCCCCAGATGGTGACGTTGCCGGCGAGGCCGCTGATGTCGGCCTCGGAGTGGTTGATGACGACGAACTTCGCCATCGTCGTCTTCTTCTTGGCATCCATCACGAAACGCACGCCGGAGATTTCGATGTATTTCTGTATCGGGTTGGTCTTGGCTCCCGGCTTGGCCGCCGGGCTCTCCACGGTGGCGGTGGGCGCCGGACCGTTGCCGGCCGAACTGCGATTGGTGGAGACCATCCAGAGGATGCCCACCAGCACACCGCCGATGGCCAGTGTGCAGAGGATCGTCAACAGCCACACCGGCAAATTCAATCCGCGCTTGGCCCCGGGCGCGGCGGGCATCGGATAATACCCCTGAGGCGGCGCCTGCGGGTGTTGCGGCGGCTGCGGCTGCTGCGGATAGTACGGCTGCGCCTGCGGCGGATAATATCCCGGAGGGGGGGCCTGCTGGGCCTGCGGCGGCGGCTGATAATAAGGCTGCTGCTGGGGCGGTGGCGGCGCGTATGCCGGCGGCGGCGCCGGTGCGTTGGCCGGCGGGGCCTGCGCCGCCGCGGGGTCCGCAGCGCCGGCGGCGGCCTTCTTGGAGCAATCCGGGCAGTCGTTATAGGCCGGGGGAACTTCGCGCCCGCATTGCGGGCAGATCCACGTGAACATGCACTCGCCTCTCTTTAACAATGTACCGCGCGCTGGCGCGGCTTATCGGATGCCGGCAAACGAATACATGCGGCCGGCCGCTTCCCGATCGCGCCGGAAGGAGTCGAACTCCTCGCCCCGGCACATGGTGCACAAATTCGACGCGTAAACTCGCGCTGGCGTTACGCCGGCTTCTTCGAGCTGCCGCCGATTGGCGGCGGCCAGATCGATGTGCCCTCTTCCCTGCCCTCCGAACTGGGCCGCCACCTCGGCGCCCACCTCGTAGCAGCATTTGCCGATGCCGGGACCGATGGCCGCATGCAGGTCTTCGGTACGCGTGCCGAAGCGCCCGTTCATGGCGGCAACAGCACGGACGGCGATGCGCGCTACCGTGCCGCGCCAGCCGGCGTGCACCGCGGCCACCGCGCGTAGGCGCTCATCCACCAGCAGGATGGGAATGCAATCGGCGGTCTTGACGGCCACCACGCTGCCGGGCTGGTTTTCGATCAGCGCGTCGCCTTCGCCGAGGAGCCCGACGCGCCCCTCGGCAGCCAGGCACGACGCGGAGTGGATCTGTTTCAGGGTGGCGAGCTGCGCGAAGCGGGCGGGAATATCGGCCAGACGCGTGCCGAAGCCATGCACCAGCCAGGGAAACGCGTCGAGCTCGGTCGAGCGGTAGGTGTTTTCGGGGTCCCGGTAGAACACGATTTTATATGGGGTTCTGGGTCTGCGCGATGCGGATCTGCGACTTGAAGTTGGCCAGCATGGATTCATCCAGCCGGACTTCGGTGGGCCGCTTGACCAGGGTGGTCATCTGGTCGATCTTGTCCTGCAACTTCATCAGCGCGTAGAAGAGGTTCTCGGGCCGCGGCGGGCAGCCGGTGAGGTAGACATCGACGGGGACGATCTTATCCACGCCCTGGAGCACGGCGTAGGTGTTGAACGGTCCGCCCACGCTGGAGCAGGCGCCCATGGAGATGCACCACTTCGGGTCGGGCATCTGGTCCCAGATGCGTTTGAGGACAGGGGCCATCTTGAGAGTGACGGTGCCGGCGACGATCATGAGATCGCTCTGCCGCGGGCTGGGACGGAAGACTTCGGCGCCGAAGCGGGCGATATCGAAGCGCGACGTGCTGGCGGCGATCATCTCGATGGCGCAGCAGGCGAGGCCGAACGTAAGCGGCCAGATGGACGATTCGCGCGCCCAGTTGAACACATGGTCCACGCTGGTGGTGACGATATTCTGTTCGAACTGATTTTGGATGAAAGAAGACATTGGTGCTAACACGAATTCTATCACGCTCCCTTACGGTCGCGGCTCGGATGGAGGCTGCGGTCATTCGAAGCGGAGGGCTTCGATGGGGCTGACGCGAGTGGCGCGCCGCGCCGGGACGAAGCAGGCCGCCAGGGAGACCACCAGCAGGACGGCGCCCGACACGGCGAAGGCCAGCGGATCGCGCGGGCTGACCTGCCAGAGCAGGCTCTCCAGATAGCGGCCCAGCGCCACCGCCGACAGAGCGCCGGCGGCCAACCCGGCAAGCACCGGCATCATGCCCTGGCGGAGCACCATGCCGAGGACGTGGCTGCGCTGCGCGCCAAGCGCCATGCGGATGCCCATCTCGCCGGTGCGGCGGGACACCGCATAGGAGAGCACACCGTAAGTACCGAAGGCAGCCAGCGCGAGAGCGGCCACGGCGAAGAGCATCACCAGCAGCATCTGGAAACGGCGCTCCGCCACGGAGCGCGACAGGACTTCGTCCAGCGTGCGCACCTCCGGCACCGTGACTTCGCCATCGATCTCCCAGACGGCGGCCCGCAAGGCACTGGCGATGGATCGCGGGTCCATCGAGGTACGCACTAATAAGGATGCTCCCAATCGCGGGCGCTGCCAGTAGGGGATGTAGAGCATATTGACGGGGTCGCGATCGAGGCTGGTGCTGCGGAAATCGGGCGTCACGCCGACCACTTCGGTCGGCTCATCATGGTGCATCATCTTGCGGCCAACCGGATTTTCCGTGCCCCATAAGCGTTTTGCCAGGCTGACGGAGACGATGGCCACCTTGCGAGAGCGGTCCTGCTCTTCGAAATCGCGCCCGCCGCGCAAGCCGACCGCGAGGGTCTGGAAATATCCGGGGCTGATGAAGCGCACATTGGTGGAGGGCAGTTCCACTAGAGGCCGCGTGTCGTGCTCTTTGCCGACGATATCGATCCAGGTTTCGCCCATCAGGGGCAGGGCCGATACCAGCGAGGCGTGGCGCACACCGGGCATGGCAGCGGCCTTTTCGAGCACACGTTGGAAGACCGCAGCCTGCGCGGCCGCCTTGGGGTACTTGGTGGAGAGCAGCGAGAGGTTCATGGCGAGCACGCGATCCACCTGAAAGCCTTTGTCGACGGCCATGAGGCGCACGAAGCTGGCGATGAGGAGTCCGGCGGTGACCAGGAGGGCGGCGCTGAGCCCGACTTCGAGCCCGACCAGGAGGTTGCGCACGCGCAATCCGCCGCGGCCTTCGGTAGCTCCACGTCCACCGGATTTGAGGGCTTCCAGAGGCGCCGCGCGCAGGCTGCGCAAGGCGGGCAGGGCGCCGAAGATGAGGCCGGTGATGAGCGAAATGGCGAGGGCGAAGAGGAGCACACGGGCATCCACATGGACTTCATTCAGGCGCGGCAGATCGATGGGCGCGGCGGCGAGCAGGGCGCGCAAGCCAAACCAGGCGAGGATTACGCCGAGCGCTCCGCCGGCAAACGCCAGGAGCATGCTCTCGATAATGGATTGGCCGAGCAGGTGTCCGCGGCTGGCGCCGAGGGCGGTGCGGATGGCGGAATCGCGGGCGCGTCCGGCGGCACGTGCCAGAGATAGGTTGGCCAGGTTGACGCAGAGCACCAACAGCACGGCGCCCACGGCCGCCATGAGGAGGACCAGGCCCTGGCGGACGTCGCCGACCATGCGCTCCTGAAGCGGGGTGATGCTGGCGTGGAGATCGAAATCGCCGGGGAGTTGCTTGTTGATGGCGGCTTGCACCACGTTGAGCTCGGCCTGGGCTTTGGCCGGCGAAATGCCGGGACGCAGGCGGGCGGTGGTCGAGTAGTTGAAATCGCCCATGTAGAGTTTGAGCTCGTCGGGCTCGTAGCCCAGGGGCTTGTAGATCTCGAGTCCTTCGCCGACGTAGCGTTGGCCGATCTTCTCTTCACGCGGGAATTGGAATGATGGCGGCAAAACGCCGACGACTTCGCAGGGTTTGCCATCGAGCAGAATCTTGCGGCCGACGATGGCGGAGTCGGCTTGGTAGCGGCGGCGCCAGAGCGAATCGGCCAGGATGACGACCTGGTTGTGGCCAGACTGCTCTTCCTGTTCGGTGAAAGCGCGGCCGAGAGGCGGCTGAACGCCGAGGACGTGAAAGATGCCGGCCGATATATTGGCCCCGCGGAGTTGCTCGGGCTGTCCGCCGCCAGTGAGATTGAAGGCGGTCGCACGGACGATGCCGATGCTTTCGAAGCCGGTGATCTGTTTGCGCCACTCAGTGTAGATGCCGATGTTGACGGGCAGCGCGGGGTAGTCTTTGAGCAGTTTCGGCGCCCACTGGGAGAGGACCACGAGGCGTTCGGGGTGGGGAAAATCGGGGGGCTGGAGGAGGATGCCGTAGACCAGGGAAAAGATGGCGGTGTTGGCGCCGATGCCCACGGCCAGGGAGAGGACGGTCATGAGGGCGAAGACGCGGTCGCGGAGCAGGCCCCGTATGGCGTGGCGGATTTCGGTGCGCATCGTAAATCTATTACGCTCGAAAGGGTGATTCGGTTTGCGGCAATTTGCGTACGGCGATGGGGCGGCGGCGTCGCGGGGTTCGAAGGCGGTGCCGGACAGGCTCAGACCGGTCCGGTCTGTCCGGCGTTTTTTGGAAGACGTGTTGCAAATAAGCCAGTTAGCTGCGCGAGGGCGGAAAAACCCGGACACGCGTGTCCGGTCTGCGGGCCGCCGGGCGCACGGAAGCGCAGACCTTGACCTGGGCAGCGGCTTGCTGCAGGCGGAGGACGGCGGCGTCGAGGCGGCGTTTCTGGTCAGGGGTAATTTGTTTGCGCCATCCGAGGAGGGTGGCGGCAGATCCGCAGCGCGCCAGAATGAGGGCGAAGCTGCGCAGTGAGGGTTGGGGAAGCTCCTGGGTGGCAGCGCGGCGGGCGCGCAGCGTGGCGGCCAGGAGTTCGGCTTCCAGAAGAAAGACCTCCGGGGGAGGCGACAAAGGCGTATCGATCATTGTTTATACCTCAGGGTTTATACCTCAGGAGGCTCCGCGAGCCGGAATCGGGCGCGAGGACGCCGAAAGTACCGCGGCACAAGCTGTGGGTCCCTCCTGCTCCCATGATGTTCCACAGGGGGGCACGAGGAGGGGTTCGCGGGGCGGCAATTTCGCCACAAGCTAATGAATGGTCGGGAGATAAGAAAATAAAATGTTGGTGTGACTGGGATTTTGCGAAAAGGCGTGTCTGAGCTTCGCTCGGATGGACAAGGCTGAACCTTATCCCACGGATGGGGGCAGATCGCGGGATTGTGCGACACCTCCGGGGGATTCAACCACAGGGGGTGTAAGTGGTTGATTTGGCGGAGGCTCGGCGCGTTTCTCGACAGAGAGATGTTGGGGTTCTCGACAGACGTCGTATGCGGTGAATTTCTACACTTCCT
>JADGNS010000356.1 GCA_017883355.1 Candidatus Solibacter sp. | reverse complement strand
CGGACAGACCATAATCCTCCATCCGGCGTTGCACCGGAGCGCGGGGCGCCAGCAGCTATAGGTCAGTCAAGTATATATCTGCTAGCCCAGTTTTTTGCGGGTGAACGGCCTGGCGAACGCCGCCGGCGGATTGTGCGCGGTGGTGGTGGATGCTTTGCGATAGCACTCCATCGCCTTTTCCTTTTCGCCCAGTTTTTCGTAGGTCATGCCCAGCAGGCATTGCAGGAACGGGTCGGCGGCATTGCCCTGCATGGCGACCGCCTTCTGCAATTCGTCGAGCGCCTGTTTGGTGTCGCCGGTGTAGAGCGCCACGTAGCCGGTGAGGTAGGGGAAGAAACGCGCCTGCTGCCCGGCCATTTTCGGGTCGCCGTCGAGCGCCGCCTTGGCCGCCACGACGCGCTTGTGCGCTTCGGCCTTGTTGCCCTGACGCGCCGCGATCCGCGCCAGCGCGTGCTCCAGGCGGAAGTTCCACAGACTCTTGGGATGGGTTTCGTTGCCCGGTTCCTTCAGCCCGAGTTCGGCGCCCTTTTTGTACCAGGTGGCGGCGGTTTCCAGGTCGCCGGCATCGATGCACACGCGCGCCGCTTCGTTGGCGATCTCGCCCTGCTGGTAGAAGGCATTCTGCGGTTCCGCCGGCTCGCGCGTCACCCAGTAGGCGATGACCATCTGCTCGTACTTCACGGTATTGCGGCAATCGCCCTCGAAGGCATACGACATCGCCATCTGCCGCTGAGCGTTTGCCTTGGCGGAGGCGTCGGGAGCCGCATCAATGGCTTTCTGGAAAAGCTTGCGCGCCTCGGCGCCCTTGCCCATCAGGTCGAGCACGGTGCCGGCCGCGTTGTTGGCCGGCAGCGAATTGGGATTGGCGGCCAGTTCCTTCTGGTACACGCCGAGGGCATCGTCAAGTTTGCCGTCGCGCAACGCCTGCTGCGCCTGGCGCATGAATTCGGGTTGCGGACCGCCCCGCCCGCCCTGGGGAGGCTGCGCGCAGAGAGTGGCGGACAGCAGGGCTGCCGCGGCGATAGGTGAAAGGTAGCGATGTGCGGACATGGCCAGACGATTATCTCACGCCAGGCTGTGGTGGGAGATGCGGTGGGCTGTCACCGTGCCGGCATGCCTCGTGCTGCCAAAAAACAACACGATGTTCTTGTGCCTCCGGACGGATCCCTTAGTCGATGGCCGGGCCGAAGTAGCCTTGCGCCAGGGCGGGCTCGGCTTCCAGGGCCTTGCTCCAGCAGGCGCGGGCTTCGTCGGCCTTGCCGTTGGCTTCCAGGATGCGGCCCAGGTTGAGCAGGGCCTCGGCCATATCGGGCTGCTGCGCAATGGCATCGCGATACAGGCGGACTGCCTTGTCGGGCTGGCCGGCCTTTTCGTACATCAAACCCGCGTTGTAGAGCACTTCCGGAGAAGACTCGCCCAGATCGATCAGGCGCACGTGGAACTCCAGGGCGGTTTCGAAGTCGTTAGCCTGAATCGAAAGCGCCGCCAGACCGCGCAACGCGTCCAGGGACTTGGGATCGGCGTCGAGCATTTTTTCGTACAGGCGTTCGGCGTGGTCCCTCTCGCCCAGGCCGCTGTATGCCAGGGCCAGGTTGGCGTGGGCTTCGGGCCAGGCGGGACGATACTTCAGGCAGCCCTCGAAGGCCTCCGCGGCGCCGCGGAAATCTTCGCGCTGCAAGCGCAGGTAGCCCATGCGGAAACGGGCTTCTTCCTCCTTGGGAGCGCGCTCCAGCACTTGTTTGTAGAAGCGTTCGGCTTCTTCCGCCTGCCCGGAGTGTTCCAGCAGCAGGGCGAGGTTCCAGAGCGGAGCGAGCGCCTCCGGACCAGCCTTGATGGCGCGTTCGTAGGCGGCGCGCGCACCGGCCATGTCGCCGAGTTGCTCGCTGACGATGCCCAGGTTGGTAAGGGCTTCGCAGGATTGCGGGCGCAGCTTGATGCACTCCTCGTAGGCTTCGGCGGCGGGCTCGAAGTGGCCCGATTTCTGGTGTGCCAGCGCCAGGTTGAACCAGCCTTCGAAGTGGCCCGGCACGGCGCTCACCAGCAGGGTGCAAAACTTGGCGGTGAGGGCATGCTCATCGGCCGCGCAGGCCCACGATGCCAGGCCTTCCAGCGCCACGGTGGAATCGGGACGCAGTTCGAGCAGATGCTCGGAGTACTCGCGCACCATGTCGAAGTCTTCTTTCGCCATGCCGATCAGAACCAGGTTGGAGAGCGACTCTTCGGAATCGGGGTTGCGTTCCAGAATCTTCTGATAGATCTCCGAGGCCTCGTCGGGATGACCGAGGGATTGCAGCGCCACGGCCTTGCCGAACTGCGCCTCCTCGTGGGCCGGATTCAACTCCAGGCAGCGGTTGAAGCTGAACAGGGCGGACTTGGGATCCTCCTGCCGCAGATGGCACACGCCGAGACCGAGGTGCGCGTCCACGTAGCCCGCATCGAGCGTGGAGGCGCGATGGAAGGCCTGGGAAGCATCTTCCCACGCGCCGGCGCGTTCCAGACACACCGCCAGGTTGAACCAGCCCATGGAGTACTGCGGCTTCACCTGCGCCAGAATGCGGTAGCTCTTGGCCGCCTCCTCGAAGTTGCCGAGTTCGAACTGGATATGCCCCATGGCGCGGTAGATCTCGGCCGAGGCTTCATTGGCGGCAATGGCGCGCTGCAGTTGCTTGAGGGCCTCCTCGCGTTTGCCGGCAAGGTGGAGCGTGACCGCTCGGGCGAGATGGCTCTGCGGTCCCACGCTTTTCTCGCCGCTGTCACTTTCGTGGGCGCGCAGGGTCTGTACCTTGGCGGGTGTTCTCATGGCTGTGGTGCTCATTTTTTCCGATACTCCTTGGCGGTTGATTCTGCTGAAGAGAGCTTTACCCAATAGAGGCGTGCCCGGTCATCGGGAGCGCCGGTGAATCCTATGCCTCCCATGGGGAAGCGATCGTCGTTGAAGGTGTCGATGGTTTTGCCGTCCACGCCGACGGTGAAGCTGTCACCGCAAACGCGGGTGCTGATCGTCATCGTAGAGCGCGGTTTGCCGGGCAAGCGATGGGCGGCGGTGATGGGCTCTTGGGCCGCGCCGGCGATCACTGCGCAGCGGCTGAATTCCAGCTCACCGCCGGGAACCGCGGTGAGCGTGCAACGCAGGTATTCGTCGAGCCCGGCGGCGCGCACCACCCAAGTGAGGCTGCGCGTATCGATCCGCGCCAGGAAATCCAAATGGTAATCGATCAGTTCCAGGGTCGGAACGAATAAGGCGAGCGGGCCGGTACGGACGCCCGCGACGTCCACCTTCCAATCCTTGGTGCCGCCCATCCAGTTATCCCAGCCGGATCCAAAATGCTCTTCGATGCGAAGCGCGGCGGCGGGTGCGGGTGGGGGCACGGCGGGCTGAGCTGCGGCCGTCTCCGCGCCCGCTCCGGGAGCGCTCGCGGAACCGGCTATGGCCGCCGCTACCGTGCCTTCGAAGGCAACCATGGGGCAGCCCACGGGTTCCCCCGGGATGAATGCCGTGAAGGCGACCTGGTGGACGGAACGCGTACTGGATGGCGTCAGGGCAATGCTGAAAAGATGAGATCCGTTGCGCCCGGCAAATCCCGCGGCCGGTGGCCGCACCGCCATTCCCCTGGATCGCGGTTCGGAGGGTCTCCAGGAGAGATCCGTGGTGCGTTTGGCCGGCTGGGCGGCGTTGGCGGGTTGCCGTTTGGGCGGCGTCACGGTTACCGGAAAAACGAATTGGGCGGGACGCATGGCGCCGTCTATCGTGGGCAGGCAGGTACGTACTGTCGAGATTCCGACCCATAAGTCACGGTACGGGGCCGAGGAATCGTGGATTACGGACACAACCCGGCGCGGGATGTGCGGCCAGACGAGCGCGGCCGGCGCCAGCGTCTGGCGGGAGAAATCGCGCCAACTCACCGCGCCCACGCGGAACCCGATTCCGATGGAAACCCACAGCGCCTGGCCTCGCAGAGCGGAAGATTCGATTCTGCGCAGATGGGATTGGTGGTCGAGGGAAAGCACACCCCGCGGACCGAGGGCACCCGGCGCCAAGGTAGCGCCGCCCAGGTACACCCGAATTGTGCCGGGGCGCAGCATTCCAAAATTGCGCGGCGACGGCGATGGCGCCGGCGCTTCGCAGCGCAGCGAAACCAGGGGCGCCTGGGAGATCTGTACCGGCAGGTTCTGACGGCGAGGGGGAAGCGACGGCAGGGTGGCGCCGCCGTTGATGCGGCTCTGCGAAGTATCAGCCCACTGGGACACGCCGGTCCCGGGCAGTCGCGATACCCGCGGCGGCAAATACCGGTCAACACCGTGCGCCACGCGCGGCGCGGGGGGACCCGGCAACACCGGCGAAAAGGCGGCAGCGCCGGTCACGGGCGCGGGCTGCTTCGAGTCAAAGAAGCCGCGGCGTTCCAGCGCCGAATTGCACATCAGCCGGGCCGCCGAGATGTGGCGCGGATTCTCCCGCCGCCGCATCAGGCTGGTAACCTTATTAGCTTCCTCGAGGCGGTCCATGCCGCGACGCAGGCGGTGCTGATTGCGATGTTCGCGCGAGCAGAAGTCGCCGTCGCCACCCACACGGAGGCGGCTGAGAGATTTTCCGCAAAGCTGACAACTTCTGGAACTCATTTTCGGGACAAGTATATGAAAATGGTTCCAGAATTACTAGGATAAATGGTGGTAGTATTCAAAGACTATCCGAAGGTAGTACCGTTGCATCGGTAATAATATCAATGGTTAACACGGGATTGTCCACCTTTGATATTTCTACAAAAATACTATAAATTTCTTCCAAAATTCAGCGGGTTTTGAGTAAAATCATCGTGAGCCACTCCATATTCAATTTGTCTGGAACTGGCGGAGGTTTACGATGACTGAGTCGACGGCACGTGCGGAACGTTTTGATTTGCAGACTGCCGCTTCCCCCTTCTATCTGTGGGAAGTCTCGCAAAAACCGGTATCGGTACGAATCCCGTTCAGCTTGATCGATCGGCTGGAGCAGGAGGCGGTGGAGAGTTTCCGCTCGCTGACTTCGCGCGGTTCGGAGATCGGTGGATTGCTGATCGGCGACGTCACGCCGGGAACACCCATGGTGGTTTCCATCGCGGACTATGAGTTGATCGGCTGCGATTACAGCCGTGGCCCGCTGTACCGGCTGAGCGACGCGGATATGGGGCGCTTCGAGCACGCCATCCAGCAACGGTTGGCGTCCGGCCGTGCGGTGGCGGGATTCTTCCGCAGCCACACGCGCAAAGGCATCGCGCTCGACGCCGACGACCTGACGTTCTTCCAGGCCCGGTTCCGCGACCCGCATCATGTCGCACTTCTGGTCCGGCCATTCGCCACCAAAGCCAGCACTGCCGGCATCTTTATTTGGGAAAACGGCGAAGTAAACGGCGAGGCCAGTCACCTGGAGTTCCCTTTCCGCTCCAGCAAACTGGGTGTGGGCCGGGCGCCCGAAGCTTCCGACCCGAAGGCCGCGGCGCCATCCGCGCCTGCGCCGCAGGCGCCCAGAGGGACCACGCGGGCGCAGATCGTGCCCATCGCTTCCCGCCGCGAGATCTCCCTGCCGCCTGTGCCCGCCGCCGAGCCGTCGCCTCTACCCGCGCCTGTGGTGGCGCCTCCACCAGCGCCGGCACCGGCTGCAATCGTGACGCCGCCCGCGCCGGCAGTGGAAGAACAAGCTGCGGCGGTTCCGGACAAACCGGCCAAGATCGAAAAACCTGCCAGAAACGAGAAAATAGCCGAGGCTGAAAAGGGCGCGCCGATCGAGTGCACTGAACCCAAGATCGCCCCCCCCGTCAAGACGGACAAGGCGGAGGCGCTACCGGCCGACGTCGTGCCGGAAATCCTCGCCCCCGAGACCGGCGGCG
>JADGNS010000355.1 GCA_017883355.1 Candidatus Solibacter sp. | reverse complement strand
CCGCCGGCGGAACACAGAACCCATGGCCCGTGGCAGATGGAGGCCACGAGTTTGCCGGCCGCATCCATGTGCTGCACGAACTGGTTGGCTTTCGGATGGCGGCGGATGTGGTCGGGCGCATACCCGCCCGGCACCACCACGCCATCGAAATCCGCCGGGCTGGCATCGTCGTAAGAAAGCTGGCACTTCACGGGATAGCCCAGCTTGCTCGGGTACGTCTCGCCGGCTGTGGCGCCCACCGTGACTACGGTGGCTCCGGCTTCCTGGAAGCGGAACAAGGGGTACCAGACTTCCATTTCCTGGTACAACTGGTCCACAAGAATCGCGATCTTCTTTCCGGTCAGTTCCATGTGTTCATAGTAGCCTTTTGCGCTTGTAAAGAGGACTGCCCGGAGATACACTCCTTACAACACCATGAAAATGAAACCGCGTACAATTTCGCCGGTTCTGACCGGGTTCCTGGCAGCCTGCGCCCTCGGCGCCGGTGCTGCCGGCCTCTTGCCGGCACAGGCCGCACCCGAGACACCGGTGCTCAAGATCGACGCGGGCAAGCCCGGACCGGCGGTCGGCCTGCGCTACGGCATGATGACCGAAGAGATCAACTTCTCCTACGACGGCGGGCTTTACGGCGAACTCGTCCGCAACCGCAGCTTCAAGGAAGATGCCAAGGACCCGGTGCACTGGTCGCTGGTCCAGGAAAGCGGCGCCGCGGCAAGCATGGCGCTCGATTCCGCGGAACCGTTGAATGCCGCCATCGGCACCAGTCTTAAGCTCACCATCACCGAAGCGGGGGCAAAACAGCGCGCCGGAATCGCCAATGAGGGCTTCTGGGGAATTCCCGTTCATCCAGGCACGCGCTACCGGGCCTCTTTCTACGCTAAGGCCAGCCCGGAGTTCAAGGGGCCCATCACGGTCGAACTGGTGAGCACGGAAGGCGCCACGGTGGAAGCCACCGCGCGCATTGCGACGCTCACCGGGGCGTGGAAGAAGTACGAGGCGGTGCTGACCACGTCCGCCAAATCCGCCGCCTCCGCCAAGAACCGGCTGGTGCTTTCGGCCGCTGCAAAAGGCACGGTCTGGTTCAGCATGGTCTCGCTGTTTCCGCCCACGTTCAACAACCGGGCGAACGGAAATCGCAAGGACATCATGCAGCTTCTGGCGGACTTCAAGCCCGCCTTCCTGCGCTTTCCCGGCGGGAATTACCTGGAAGGCAACACCATCGAAACGCGCTTCGATTGGAAGAAGACCATCGGCGATATCGCCCAGAGGCCCGGCCATATGAACGACGCCTGGCGCTACTGGTCGAGCGACGGCATGGGCCTGCTGGAGTTCCTGGAGTGGTGCGAGGACCTGCACATGCAGCCCGTGCTGGGCGTCTACGCCGGGTACTCGCTACGCCAGCAGCGCGTCAAGCCCGGCGCCGATCTCGAGCCCTACGTCAAGGACGCGCTCGACGAGATTGAGTACGTCACCGGCGGCCCCAACACAACCTGGGGCGCCCGCCGCGCCAAGGATGGCCACGCCGCGCCGTTCCAACTGGAATACGTCGAAATCGGCAACGAGGACAATTTCGACCGCGAGCAGGGCAGCTATGAAGGCCGGTTTGGACAGTTCTTCGACGCGATCAATGCGAAATATCCGGCCATCAAGATCATCAGTTCCACCCGCGCCGCCTCGCGCACTCCGGATGTATTGGACGAGCACTACTACCGCCGCTCGGAAGACGAAATGGCGTCTCACTCGCACGATTACGACGCCCGTCCGCGGACCGGGCCCAAGGTGTTCGTGGGCGAGTGGGCGACGCGCGTGGGCGCTCCCACTCCCAACATGAGCGCCGCTTTGGGCGACGCCGCCTGGATGACCAACATGGAGCGCAATTCGGACCTGGTCATCATGTCGGCCTACGCTCCGCTGTTCGTCAACGTGAATCCGGGCGGCATGCAGTGGCCCACCGACCTGATCGGCTACGACGCGCTGAACAGCTACGGCTCGCCGGCGTACTACGCGCAGAAGATGTTCAACAACTATCGGGGCGACGTCATCCTGCCGGCGACGGCGCAGGGCATCCCCACGCGGACCTGGCAGCCGCCGGCAGCGGGACGCCGCGGTGGAGGGCCTCCCCCGAGAGCGCCGGCGGGCACTGCGGCGGGATCTCAGGCAACTCCGGCACCTCCGGCCCCCCCGGTGACGCCGCCGGCACCGCCGCCGGCGCAGGAAGTGGCTACGGTCTTCTGGAGCGCCACACGCGACACCAAGACCGGAACTGTCTTTCTGAAAATCGTGAATCGCGCCGCCACGCCGCAGCCGCTGCGCGTCGAGCTCAACGGTCTGGCGAGCGTGGACGCCAAAGGACAGGCCGTGACCCTCAGCGCTGCCAGTCCGACCGATACCAATTCCATCACCGAGCCCACGAAAATTGTGCCGGTGACCAACAGCGTGGATGGCCTGGGAACCAGCTTTACGCGCACGTTCCCGCCGTATTCGCTTACCGTGTTGCAGATGAAGGCCAAATAAAATCATGGAAAATTCGAACCAGACGGCAAGCCGCAGGGGCTTCCTACGGACCGCTGCGGCGGGAAGCGCGTGGCTGGCCGCGTCCGGCCCGCTGGTGACGCGGATGGCGGCGCAATCGCCGGAGTCGCGCGTCGACATTCTGCTGAATGAACCGGTGGGCACCATCGCGCCCGAAATCTACGGACACTTTGTCGAACATCTGGGCGGCGTGGTGTACGACGGCATCTGGGTGGGCGAAGGCTCGCGCATCCCCAACGTGAACGGACTCCGCAAGCAGTTGGTGGATGCGCTGAAGCGCGTCAAGCCGGGCATGATTCGCTGGCCGGGCGGCTGCTTCGCCGACCAGTACGATTGGCGCGACGGCACCGGGCCGCGCGACAAACGGCCCAAGCGCACCAACTTCTGGCTGGATTCCCCCGACTGGCAGAAGGGCGCGCGGCGCGATGGGCCGCAGGGCTATGACCCGAACACATTCGGCACGGTGGAGTTCGCGCGATTCTGCAAACAAGTGGGCGCGCAGCCTTACTTCGCCGCCAACCTGCGGAGTCTCCCGGCGCAGGAGTTCTGGCGCTGGGTGGAGTACTGCAACTCGCCGGCGAATTCCACTACGCTAGGGGCACTGCGCGCGGCCGATGGCGAGCCCGAACCCCTGGGCGTGCGCTACTGGGGCGTGGGCAACGAGTCCTGGGGCTGCGGCGGCAATTTCGACCCGGAGGATTACGGCTCGGAGTTCAATCGTTACACGGCCTGGGTTCCCTCGTATGGAGTGCGCACCGCGCTGGTCGGATCGGGTCCTAACGGCGGCAATGTGGATTGGACCCGGCGCTTCTTCGGCAAGCTCGCCAAGGCCGACACCCTGGGCCGCCTGTGGGGTTGGGCCATGCACAACTACTCCTGGAACGCCAGTGCGGGGCGCACCAGCGACTGGTACGCCGGCAAGCGGGACGCCGTGAAGTTCGACGCCGAACAATATTACGAAATTCTCCGCGCCGGCGACGAAATGGAATCGCTGATTAACGCCCACTGGACGGTGATGGCGGAAAGCGACCCGCGCCACCGCACCAAGCTGGTGGTGGACGAGTGGGGCGCCTGGTACGCTTCCGGCACGGAACCGTTCCCCGAGGCGCTGATCGGTCAACAGAACACCATGCGCGACGCGGTGCTGGCCGGTCTCACGCTGGATACCTTCAACCGCCACGCCGACAAGGTCGCCATGGCAGCCATCGCGCAGTTGGTGAACTGCCTGCAATCGCTGTTCCTGGCGCACGAAGACAAGTTCTGCCTCACGCCGACCTACCACGTCTTCGACATGTACGCGGCGCATCAGGGAGCCCGGTCGGTGCGCACGCTGGTGGCCTCGCCGGCCAACGGGTACAGCCGCAACGGAACGAGCGCGACCATGCGCGGCTTGAACGGCTCGGCGTCGGTGAACGGCAACCAGTTGACTCTGACCGTGACCAATCCCTCCATGGATCAGCCTCGCGAAGCCGAGATTCTGGTCCATGGCGGAACGGCGCGGGCGGTGGCGGGTATCACGCTCGCCGCCAGCGACCCGCACGCTCACAACACCTTCGCGGACGCGCGCGCCGTCGAGCCGAAAGCGGTCACGGTTACTCTGAAGGGTTCGACCGTGGTTCATCAGTTTCCACCCGCCTCGGTGACGAAACTGACGATTACGCTGGGATAGGCGGCAAAACGTGCGGCGTGGCCCTTCAAGCGATGCAGTTAAATCAGGCCTGGAGCACCATTGACATTCGGAAGGGCCTGGGGCAGTCTATGCATAGAAGAACTACTATGTCCGCCACCGACAGGCCCCTTTGATCCAACAGACCACTCGGGACGCCTGGGGCTGGCCGGCGGTGGAGCGAATCCTGCAGGATCTCCACTACGCTCTGCGCCTCTTGCGGAAAAATCCCGGCTGGGCGTCGGTCACGGTCGCCACGCTCGCCCTGGGGATCGGTGCCACCACCACGATCTTTTCGATCCTGAACGACTTTCTGCTGCGGCCGCTGCCCTTCGGCGACGCGCAGCGGTTGGTCACCGTCAGCCAGTATGACCGCACCGAGGCGACAGGCGCCAAGGGCTACACATCGCCTCCGAACTATCTGGACTGGAAAGCGCAGAACAACGTCTTCGAGGACATGGCCGCCTGGGACGCAACCGCCGAGCAGGTGAACCTCAGCGGCGTCCATGAGCCGGAGCGCCTTCGCGCGGCACGTATTACCGCGAACTTCTTCCCGCTTCTCGGCGTCAAGCCACTGCTCGGCCGGGCATTCGGTCCGGAACAGGATCAGCGCGGCGGAGCCACCGTTGCCATGTTGGGCTACGGTCTCTGGCAGCGGCAGTTCGGCGGCAATCCCGACGCGCTGGGAAAGGACATCACGCTGGATGGCCACCCCTTCCGCATCATCGGGATTATGCCCCGCGGCTTCCAGTTCATGGTTCCCGCCGAAGAGGTATGGGTTCCGATGGGCGGGGTTCTCAACGGCGGCCGTGGAGGCTTTCACCTGAAGGTGATCGCACGCCTCAAACCCGGCGCGACGCTGGCCAAGGCGCAGGCCGGGATGGCGACGGTCAGCGACCGTCTCGCCCGCGATTATCCGCAGGAGAATCGAAACCGGACCGCGCGCGTGGAACCGCTGCGCGACCGCTACGCTCAAGCGCTTCGTCCGGCTCTGATCGCGCTCATGGCCGCGGTTTCATTGCTCTTGATGATTGCCTGCGCGAACGTGGCCGGCCTGCTGGTCGCTCGCGCGACGGCCCGCAGGACGGAGATGGCGATCCGGCGCGCGCTGGGCGCGAGCTCCCGGCGCATCTTCCACCAGGCGTTGACCGAGAGCATCCTGCTGGCGCTGGTTGGCGGAGCGATTGGATTCGCGGTCGCGGTGGCGGGCGTCCGCATCCTCTACGCCGCGGTTCCGGCAAGAATGCACCCGCTCGAGGCGGCAGGCGCCGATCTATCGGTACTGGCATTCGCGCTCGCCGCCTCGCTCCTGACGGCGGTGCTCTTTGGCATCACACCCGCGTGGAGCGATGCCAGCCATCCACGACTCCGCCAGAGGCGTCGCCGTTTGCGTCAGTGGCTGGTGGTATCGGAGGTGGCGCTCGCCGCGGTGCTGCTGGTGGGCGCCGGATTGCTGATGAAGAGTTTCGTTCGCCTGCTCGATCTCGATTTCGGCTTTCGCGCGGAAAACGTTCTTACGGCATACGTGTCGCACACAGGACCCAATGACGATGCGTTCTATACCAGTGTCCTCGAGCGTATCGTTACTCTGCCCGGGGTTCGTTCCGCCGGGGCCGCCAACTTTATCCCGATCAACACCCAGAGCTGGGGGCAGGACATTTATATCGAAGG
>JADGNS010000354.1 GCA_017883355.1 Candidatus Solibacter sp. | reverse complement strand
GGAGCATCTGGGGATCCCGATGGCCAGCATCGAGCTTCAGCCGGCGCTGCTCCGCAGCTTGATCGACGCCGGCATGCAGGGGCGCGTGCCGATGGGACCGGGCGCACCGCGCTGGGCCAAGAAGGCATTCTTCCAGCTCGCCGATACGCTGATAGTGGATCGTGTTTTGGGGCCGCCGCTGAACGCGTTCCGGGCGCAGCTCGGCTTGCCCGCCGTGCGCCGCATTCTTGCGCAATACATTCACTCCCCGCAGCTGGTGCTTGGATTCTTCCCCGAGTGGTTTGCGCGCCCGCAACCGGACTGGCCCGCGAAGACCCACCTCACCGGGTTTGTCTTGCACGAGGCGGGCGAGCAGGCCACGGTGTCGGCGGAAGTGGAGGAGTTTCTGGGCGGCGGCCCCGCTCCCGTTCTCTTCACCCCAGGGACGGGCGCGACGCAGCAGACGCAGTTCTTTCGGGAATCGGTCGAAGCGTGCCGCCTGGCGGGATTGCGAGGCATGCTGGTGACCAGCCATTCGCAGCAGATCCCGCGCGATCTGCCGGCGGGCGTGCGCGCGTTCTCATACGTGCCGTTCGGTAAGGTGCTCCGCCGTTGCTCGGCGCTCGTGTACCACGGCGGAGTGGGCACTCTCGCGCAGGGGATCAAAGCGGGAATCCCGCACCTGGTGGTGCCCAACAGTCACGATCAGCCCGACAACGCCAGGCGCGTGGAGCAACTGGGATTGGGCTGCCGCGTGTACCCGGAGCGATACAAGGCTGCTCGCGTGGCCCAAATCCTGGGACCGCTAACGAACGACGCGGCGCTCCGGCAACGCTGCCAGGAATACTCCGCGCGGGTCGATTCGCACGCGGCGCTGGCGAAGGCCTGCGAACTGCTGGAAGGGCTGCGCTGAGGCGTGCGAAGCGGAAACTGCCGGGATTCTGCCGCCAAACGCCCCAAGAGTCGTTTTGGGGGAAGCGTCGCAACCCGGCGCAGCCGGCGGAAGCATGATCTCCGCGAGGGCGTTTCCGAGGAGCATGCCGCCGGCCGGCAGATCCGCGAATCGGCGATCCCCGGACGTTGGCGCGTTTCTTAGTCTCCATCGGCCGATGAGCGGCGGGCATCCGGTGATAGGCACTTCCTCCACAATCGCCAAACCGTTGCTGGCCTTCCGCCGGTAGAAAGGGGTGGCGGTGATCGCGGAGACTGCGCCAAAGGGCGCGGAGGCTGCGTTCCTGCCGTTGGGGCGGCGCGCGCCCCAGTCTGCAGGACGCTGGGTGTATACTTTGCTAATCCCGGACGGTCAGAACGGAACTTGCGGATCTAATCGCGACGGTCTGTCTTAGCCTGCAGCGATAGCGCAAAGCGCCAGGGACCCTAATGGGAAGGAGGTTGGAATGCGCTTGTTAGGATTGCTCATAGTCATTTGCTCCAGCCAATGGGAGCCTTTGAACGGGTCCACGGGACCTGACGATCGCCCCATCACCGATCCGAAGTCGGTGGTCTCAACGTCCAACTCGGCTGCCAGGCCGGCACCCGTCGACGACCTCTATTACACACGCAGTGTTTTTGGTGCCGCCTGGTCACCTGACGGACAGCAAATTTTATTCACCACAGATATTTCCGGCCGTTCCAATCTGTGGAAGGTGCGCGCCTCAGGGGGATGGCCCATCCAGCTAAGCCAGTCCGACGACCGGCAGTACAGCGCCGCGTGGTCACCGGACGGCAAATGGATCGTCTACCAGCAGGACCACGCGGGTGACGAGCTTTGGGACCTTTGGGCGATACCGAGTGACGGCGGCGAGGCGGTCAATCTGACCAACACGGCGACTATTCGCGAGCAGGGTCCGGTCTGGTCTCACGACGGCCATACCGTTGCCTTCGCCTACAAGCCCAAGGAAGGCTCTCAGTACGACATCGCCCTGCTTGACTGGGGTACGCACAAGGTTCATAAGCTGACTAACGAGCAGCAACCCGGTTATTCCTGGAACGCGGTTGCGTGGAGCAGTGACGACAAAACCATCTATGCCGGTCGAGTGAACCCTCCCTTCACCGACGCCGACGTTTACCAGATCGATGTAAAGACCGGAAAGCTGGAGAACCTCACCTCCCACACGGGCACGATTCGCTATCTCGGCTCATCGCTTTCGCCCGACGGGGGGACAATCCTGCTCAGTTCGGATGCCAAGGGCGGCTACATGAACATCGCCCTCCTGGATATCGCGAGCCGGAAGGTCACGTGGGTTACCGACTTGAAATGGGAAGCCTTCGCAGGGAACTTTTCGCCCGACGGCAAGAAATACTCCTACGTTGTGAATGAAGACGGAGTGATCGATGCCTATCTTGCGGATCGCTTAACCAACCGGGCGGAGAAGGTTGCCCTGCCACACGGCCTGAATGCTTTCTCCGGTAATCCCAACGAATTCGCGCCGCAGAGCGACCGAGTGATCGTTTCGCACGAGGCCTCAAACCAGCCTGGAGACCTTTGGGTCTACAATCTCGTCACCGGTCATGCCGAGCAGCTGACTTTCTCCACGATTGCCAGTTTGCGCACAACGCCGCTTCCGCCCTCCCAGATCGTCCATTACAAGAGCTTCGACGGCAAAATCATCACCGCGCTCCTCTGGGTACCGTTCAATCTGAAGCGGGACGGGAGTAACCCAGCGCTCGTAATGCCGCACGGGGGCCCCACTGGCCAGATGGTTGACTATTGGAACACCGATGTGGCGGCGCTGACCTCGCGTGGCTATATCTGCATCGCCCCCAACCCACGCGGATCCACTGGTTACGGCCTGGACTTCCAGAAGGCGAACTTCCAGGACCTCGGCGGTGGCGATTTGAAGGATGAAGTCGCGGCAGTGGACTTTCTCAAGGCGACCGGTTACGTCGATCCCAAGAAAATCGGAATTACTGGTGGGTCCTACGGCGGTTTCATGACCCTCATGGCGATTGGTAAGACGTCCGATATCTGGGCCGCAGCCGTGGAAGAGTATGGGATCATCAGCTGGCTTACCATGCTTAAGAGTTCGGACCCGTCACTGACCGAGTACCTGAAAGCGCTGCTCGGGAATCCCGACACAAACCGCAAGATCTACGAAGAGGATTCGCCCATCACCTACATTCGCAATGCGAAGGCGCCGCTGCTCGTATTGCAGGGCGACAATGATCCGCGCGTGCCGAAGGAAGAGGCGCAACAAGTGGTCGATATCCTCAAAAAGGAAGGTCGGACGGTGGATGTTCACTATTATGCGAATGAAGGTCACGGGTTCGTGAAACGTGAGAACCAGATTGACTCCATCAGGCGCACGATCGCATGGTTCGATCAATATCTCATGGGAAGGAGCCCCACCCTAGGCGAGCGGACACGCTGACAGGTTTACCGCCCAGGGTCAAGGGCATTCTTGCCTACTGCAGTTAGCCTCTGGGCAAGTAAAGAGGCTCCATCCGGCGGTATGATCGCCGCGGGCGGATGGTGCCACTCGGAGACTGCCGGGATTCGGCCGTCGCTGTCCATAAGTCCTCTTCTGGGAAGCTCCTCCCGTCCCGGATTCCGGTTGGATCGCGGCGGAACGCAGATGTACCGAAGCCCCCTTGGCTGTGGAACAATGAGGTCATGAAGCGACCATTTGCGGCTACCGTTTGGCGCGAGGGGCGGTGGTATGTCTCCCAGTGCCTCGAACTCGACGTCGCCAGCCAGGGGGACACCGAGGAAGAGGCCCTTGCCAACCTCAAGGAAGCGATGGAACTGCACTTCGAACCGCCACAAGCAACACGGCCGCCTCAGGTCCGCTTGATCGAGGTCGAGGTTGGGGCGGCTTAAGCCCCAACCTTTCCGCGAGGTGAAGCGCCGTCTCGAGGCGGCCGGCTTTGTCGAAACCAGCCAGAAAGGGAGCCATGTCAAGTTCGTGCGACGCTCGGGTGAGGTTGTCGATACGGCCATTGTGCCAAGGAAATCCGAGATTCCTGTCGGTACGTTACACAGCATTCTCAGCCAAGCCCACATCAGTGCGGACTACTGGGACGAACTCGGCTAGTCGCTCGGCCGTCTTGTGCGGCCAGGGGATGTGAGTCCTCGGCGGCCCCCGAAGTCCTCTTGGGTTCCCTTTCAACCGGTAGCCTCAGGTGAATCCCCTGGCCTAGACCTTTCACACTCATGGCACGGGAGGCCTACGGTCTTCATCTTTTCCGCTACGGCAGGATCGAAGAAGGCCTCGTGCCCATCACGCAGTGTCTCGATGTGTTGCGCCGCGTCAACCAATCCGGTACTCACGGCTTTGCCAATACCCCGTTATGGAAGGCCGGCGCCGAAACCGATCTTGGCCACTACCGGGAAGCGGAGGCGGCGCTCGCGGAAGTATCGGCCATCCACGCCCGTCTGAATCCTCCACCAACCGATTACCCCATCCCGGCCGCGCGCCCAGCCTATGTCCGGTTCGGCGCCGCAAATCCGTATTACCTCATGAGGGGTATTAACCACTATGAATTCTCCACGCCGGCGGCGATCACCGGACGCCCGTCATTTATGCCGCTGTACCGGGCGCGCGAAGCGGCGTCCGTCAGGATGCACGCGACGTTGCAGTCCGATGTCCTCACCGATAGGAACCGAGTGAGGCTTGGCGGGCGCATGATCCCGTCAGAGGATGTTTTGCGCGAGTACCGATGTGAGTCAACCCAGCCTGGTTTTCATGCCCGGCGCTACCAGAAAGAGAATGTATGCGATTTGGAAAACTTCAGATCCTCGCCGCGGTCCTGGTGATGTTGTTCTTGGGTTTCGTGGGATTCATCAAGGCTTGGACCAGATCTCGCGAAACAACGCAGTACTTGAAGACGATAGCCACCGACTTGAATCGAGAGTTGCCCGCGATGCAGGATCGCGAAACGCGCGCGGAACGTGTGGCGGTGGGCCCGGGAAAGAGGCTCGCTTTTACTTTCACGATGGTGAATATTGCACCGGGGGAGGGCGAGATCCCTGCCGATGAGCTTTCTGGCCTTTTGTCTGCCTTCAAGAAACAAAAGTGCGGGACGGAGGTGATTAGAGACGTTCTCAAGCGAGGAGTGGAAGTCGATTTCAAATGGCAGAAGAAGGATCAACGTACCGTTGTTGCGGACCTCGTATTGACAGCGCAACAGTGCGGGATGAATTGAAGGGAACCCTTTTAAACCTCTTGGCAAGGATGGACCTCCGAGGACGTATTGCAACAAAGTCGATGTGCGGCCTGCTAGCCTGAGGCGACCCCGAAATTCCAAGCCGGCCACATGTCTTTGCCCCTACACGCAATTCAGTTCCACTGCTGCCACGCATCATGGCGGAAAGCGCCATTGAAACTCGCCGGCTGCGGGAAGAGTCGCTCGCGGAGACGGAAGATGTCCGGCTGCCAGCAGGGAATACGTGGTGCTGTCAACGACTGCATCGAAATTGAACCTCTCCCATGACCGGCCGTCGGCGCAGCGGAATCCTACTTGGGCGCGTAACGCCCGACGAGCTGATTTGGTCGGCGAGCCGCCTCGGAAGTCGGCATTCTGGGAGGCGCCATCGTGCTGTTGAGGTCTTCGAGAGACGTACTGCTCGGACGCCCTTCTTTGGGAACGCCGTTTGCCAGTGGCCGAACCATCCGGGAGCTATCCTGTCAACCGTGTCTGATCAGCAGTCGCTACCACGGCGCGGGCCAAGTACATTTCCCATCCCCGCCTGGCAAAACGGGCTGGCAAAACGCGATTGCCGCTTGCCGCTATCTTCCTTGAGACATCACCACCCGAAGAACGTTATTGATGCGCGTGGAATAGCCGGCACCATATTTCTGAAGCCATTCGAATACGTCGGCGTCCAAACGCACGGCCACCAGTTTCTTTGGAGGACGGCGGAACTGGGTGAGCTGTTTGTCGGTAAGCGCGGGAATATCGGAATAGTCGAT
>JADGNS010000353.1 GCA_017883355.1 Candidatus Solibacter sp. | reverse complement strand
CCAACCTGCTCAAACCCTATCGCGGGTGGCGGTGGCCAGATAACCATCGGCGCCGCGATAGGGTTTGAGCAGGTTGGCGGAGCCGATGAGGGTGATGTAGGCGGAATCGACGTCGCTGAAGACCTGCGCCTGCGCCACATCCTTCTGGCGCTCGGCATGGGCGATATCGATCTGGGTGCGCGCCTTCTCGCCCTGATTGCGGTCGAAGATGCGCAAGGGGATGTTGACGCTGAAACCCATGTAGAGCGGGATGGGCGGATTGCGGGCGAAATCCACGCCGAAGGTGGGGTCGGTGCTTCCGTTGGCGACGGCGAGTTTATGTTCGGTCTGCGCCTTCTCGATGGCCTGGACGGCGGCCTTCAAATCGGGGCGCGCGGCTTCGGCGACGGTGTGGAACTCTTCGAGCGGCAGCACCTGTTCCTGGAACTCAAACGGGCCGGTGACGTCGAAGGTGTCCACGGGCGTCCGATCGTTGAGCATCATGCGGAGGGTGATCTTGGCGGAGCGGGCGTTGGTGAGGGCGCCCTGGTAATCGCTCTCGTATTGGGCGCGCTGGAGGAGCATGCGGTCGAGGTCCACGCGGGCGATGCCGCCGGATTGAAAGCGGCTGCGGAAGATGGCGACTTCCTTGTTGAAATAATCCAGGTTGGCCTGCGCCTGGAGGAGGAGTTGCTTGGCCTGCAGGGTCTGGACGAAGGCAGAGTGCAGGGTGAAGAGCATGGTGCGTTCCAGGTCCAACTGCTGCGATTCGGCAATGGAGGTGGCCTTTTGCGCGCTATCGAGGCGCAGTTCCCGCTTGTGCTGGCGCTCGTGCAGATAATCGAAGCTGGCGAAGGGGAGCAGGGATCCGAGGGGGCGGTAGGGGTTGCCGGAGAAGGGCTCGAACTGATCCACGCTGAAGGTCATGGAGGGATTGGGCTTCAGGAACGCGGTGATTTCCTGGGTTTTGGATTCGGAGATATTGAGTTGTCCCGCCCGCAGGGTGGGGTTGGCGGTTTCAAAGCGGGCCTTCACCTGATCCCAGGTGAGCGGAGTCTGCGCGCAGGCCGGCAGGGCGGCACAGAGAACGGCCAGGGTCGGGACGATCGAACGTGTTCTCATCAAACTATCCTCATGGGATCAAACCTGTAAGGTATCGCCGTCGCGCGCGGCGAGAGAGTACAGCACGGGGGAAAGGAAAATCGAGAGCAGCAGGCGCGAAGCCAGGCCGGCCACGATGACGATGGCAAACGGCTTCTGCGAATCGCTGCCGATGCCGGTGGACATGGCCGCGGGCAGCAAGCCGAAGCAGGCGACGAGCGCGGTCATCATGATGGGACGCAGGCGCAACAGCGAGGCCTGGAGGGTGGCGGAGTGGATATCCATGCCTTCCAGGCGGAGCTTGTTGATGAACGAGTAGAGGATCACGCTGGTCTGCACGGCGACGCCCATCAAGGCGACGAAACCGAGCATGGAAGAGACGCTGAAATTGGTGTGGGTCACATAGAGGGCGAGCAGGCCGCCCACCGGCTGGGTGACCACCACGCTGAAGAAGATGATGACGGGGAACTTGAGATTTCCGTAGAGGAAAAACAGAATGGTCACGATCAACAGCACGGTGAGCGGGAGAATGACCATCATCTGCTGCTGCGACGCCAGGTAGTCCTTGTATTCGCCGCCCCAATCGAACTTGTAGTCGATGGGCAGTTTCACGGCGGCATCGACTTTGCGGCGCGCCTCGCCGACGGCGCTGGCGAGATCGCGGCCTTCGACGCTGAACTGGACTCCGATGTACCGCGCATTGGATTCGCGGTAGATGAACGAGGCGCCATTCTCCACGCGGATGTCGCAAAACTGGCTGAGCGGCAGATACTGCCCGTCGGGGGTGGCGATGAGCAGATTCCTGATGGCGTTTTCGTCGTTGCGGAAGGGCTCCTGCATGCGCACCACGAGATCGAACTGGCGCTCGCCCTGAATGACTTTGCTGGCGGCCGCTCCGCCGAGCGCGGTATCCACCATGGTGTTGACGTCACTCACGTTCAAGCCGTAGCGGGCCAGTTTGGCGCGATCCGGGGTGATGGTCAGGCTGGGCTGACCTAACTCCCGGACCACGGTGATTTCGGTGATGCCGGGAATCTTTTTGAGGATATCCTTGACCTGGGTGGCCTTGTCTTCCAGGGTTTTGAGATCCTGGCCGAAGATCTTGACCGCGAGCGCGCTTTTGAGACCGGTTTCGGCCTCGTCGACGGCGTCTTCGGCGGGCTGGGTGTAATTGAAGATCACGCCCGGAAAGGCGGCGAGCTTCTTCTGCACGGCCTCGATGAGTTGCGGCTTGGTGTGGAACGCGCCGCTCCAGGCCTTATCGGAATAGGGCTTCAGGCCCACAAAAAACTCGTTGTTGAAGAAGCCGATGGGGTCCGTGCCGTCATCGGGACGGCCCAATTCGTTGGCGACGGTGGTGACTTGCGGGAAGCCGAGCAGAATATTGCGGATCTGGGGAGACAGCTTGGCTGCCTCTTCAAAGGAAATGGTGTAGGGCGTGGTGGCGCGCACCCAGAGCGCGCCTTCATCGAGGTGGGGCATGAATTCGCCGCCGATGAAGGGGATGAGCAGGAGCGAACTACAGAAGATGGCGAGGTTCAGGCCCACGGTGACCAGGCGATTGCGCAGGCACCAGCCGAGCACGCGCCCGTATCCGTTTCGCACCCACTCATAGACCACCAGGCGCGGCTCGTGGACGTGCTTGCGCAGGAAAAAGGAGCAGAGGACGGGCAAGAGCGTGAGCGCGCACAATAGCGACCCGAACAGGGCGAAGGTCATGGTATCGGCCATGGGCTGGAACAAACGGCCGGACGGTCCGGTGAGGACGTAGATGGGGAGATAGCCGGCGATGATGACGACGACCGAAAAGAAGATGGGCCGCTCCACATCCCGGGCGGCGGCGCGGATGACATCCACCACGTTCCAGGTTTCTTCCTCGTGCCGCGCGGAGAGTTCGCGGAAGATGTTCTCCACCATGACGACCGCGCCATCCACGATGATGCCGAAATCGATGGCGCCGATGGAGAGCAGGTTGGCGGGGATATGGCGCCAATCCAGGCAGATGAAAGAGAACATCAGGGCAAACGGGATGGTAATGGCCACGATCAGCGCGGTGCGCACGCTGAAGAGGAAGATGCCGAGAATCACCAGCACGAGCAGCATGCCGGTGAGCAGATTGTTTTCGACAGTCTTGGTGGTTTCTTCGATCAGGCTCTGGCGATCGTAGTAGGGCACCACCTTCACGTCGGGCGGCAGGACGTGTTCGTTCAACTCCTTGGTCATGGCCTCGACCTTCCGCAGAATCACCTGCGCCTGCTCGCCGACGCGCATGAGGATGACGCCTTCGACGGCTTCATCCTGCTTCATGTAGCCGAACTGGCCGAGGCGCGGGGCGTGGCCGATTTCTACCTTGGCGACGTCTTTCACATAGACGGGGATGTGGCCCTTCTGCTGCAAGACGATGTTGCCGATGTCGGCGGTGTCCTTGACGAGGCCGAGGCCGCGGATGTAATAGAACTGGCCGCCCTGGGAATAGAAGCCGCCGCCGGCGTTGGCGTTGTTATTGCTCAACTGTTGCGAGACCTGCGGCACGGAAAGTCCGTAGGCGAAGAGCTTATTGGGATCGAGCAGCACCTGATACTGCATGGTGGTGCCGCCAAAACCCGAATCGTCGGCCACGCCCTGAATGGAGCGGTAACGGCGTTCGACCACCCACTCTTCAATCACCTTCAAATCCTGCGGGGAGCGGTCCGTGCTTTGCAGGACGTAGCGGTAGATCAGGCCGCTGGGGCTGAAGAGGGGGGAGAGGCTGGGCTGCAAACCGGACGGCAGCGAGGCGTTGCCGACGCGTTCGAAGGCCTGCTCGCGGACGAAGTACGGGTCCGCGCCATACTCGAAATTCATCTGCACGCTGGAGAGCCCGTAGAGCGAGATGGAGCGCAGGGCTTCCAGCTTGGGAATCCCGTTCATTTCGATTTCCAGGGGGATGGTGACGAGGCGCTCGATCTCTTCGGCGGCGTGTCCGGGCCACTGGGTGATGATCACGACGTGGGTGGGGGAGAGATCGGGGTAAGCGTCGATGGGCAGCTTTTGGAACGACACCGCGCCCCAGAGCATGAGGGCGAGGGAAGCGATCACGATGAGGAAGCGCTGTTGGAGGGCGAAGGAGACAAGTCTGGCGATCATTCGATTGGCGCCTTATTGAATGCTGCCGGCGAACTGGAGGAACAGGCCGCCATCGGAGACCACGATTTCCCCGACTTGCAGGCCGCTAGAGATGGCGATCAGCCCGTTCTGCTGGCCGGCGATCGAGACCTCGCGCTGGGCGAATTTTCCAGGCTCCATCTGGATGAAGACGATGGGCTCGTTCTTATCGTCGCGCAGCACGGCGGAAACCGGCACGACGATGGTATTGCCCTGCGTTCCGGTGTGAATCACGGCATCGACGAACATGTCTTTTTTCAGAATGCCGCCGGGATTGTGGGTCACGATGCGCACGGGCGTGGTACGCGTATTGGGATCGACGATCGACCCGATGTAGGAGACGGTACCCTGAAAGGCGCGGCCGAGCGAAGGATTGGTTTCCTGGACGGTATCGCCGTTGCGGACGGTGGGCAGGTCGCGATCGAAGATGTGCCCCTGCACCCAGACGGTGGAGATGTCGCTGACCATGAAGCAGGCGGTCTGGCCGGCTTGAATCACCTGGCCGGGGGAGACGAGCTTTTGCACGATGACGCCGGAGATGGGCGAGCGTACGGCGAGTTCGGTGGCGATGGCGGTGCCCTGCTGCTCGGCCAGAGCGATCTCCTGCGGGGTGATGCCGAAGATGCGGAGTGCCTGCAGGTTGTTCTGCACGTCGGTCATGGCGTCGTTGAAATCGGCCTGGCTGCTTTCATAATCCTTGAGGGCGACGGCGCCCTGGTCCAGCAGCTCTTTCATGCGGTCCACGATGCGCTTGTTGAAGGCTTCGCGGTTGCGCGCCTTGCGGTAGGCGGAGACGGCGGCGGAGATATCGGGGCTGGTGACGTAGAGTAGCGGATCGCCTTGTTTGACGGGGGTTCCGGTGTCGACGAGGATGCGCGAGATGGGCCCGTTGACCTGGGTGATGGCCTGGGTGGTGTGGTCGGCATCCCAATCGACGGTGCCGGTGGTGTGAACGGCGACGGCCCATGAAGCCTTGGCGACCACGGTGGTTTTGAGATGGCTCAACTGGTCCGGGGTGAGGGTGAACATGCCGGGTTGCACGGTTTGGGCGGCCTCGGATTTGCTCTCCGGCTTTTGGAGCTTTTGGAGCATGTTGCAAGCCGGCTGCGAGACGCCGAGCAACAGGCCGAGGATTGCCGGGGCTAGCGTTGGTTCACGAAAGCGCGAAAACTGTACGCGCATGGCTAAGCTTCTCCTATCTCAACTGCAAAATGGACTCGCTAGCGCCGGTTGGCGCTGGCGAAGGTGCATCGACGCGCGCGCGCTAGGCGGCGGGCGGCGCGCGGGCGGGGCTGGCGGGCAGTTGGACGCCGCGAACAGTGGCAACTTCGGCGGCGGGTATGAGCCAGACGACTTCAAATACCGGCGCCAGCCCAGCCGAAGCGCTGGCTTCGAGAAACTGGAGCGGTCCGATGTGGCAGAGGCGGCAGCAGTGATCGGAGGCGTGGTGGGTCTCGGGCTCCGAGACCAGCGCGCCAAACTGCGCGACGCCTATCACGCACAACAGGAGCACGATGAACAGTGCTTTCCGGTGGGTGTGGAGGTGACGCATCATTTCAACGGGCGGACAATATATAAACGCGATCTGTAGCAATTAGGTTACCAGAATGAGGTGACAAGCGGAAAATGGCGAGGTAGAGTCCGAGCTTCGCTGGGATGCACAAGGCGGAG
>JADGNS010000352.1 GCA_017883355.1 Candidatus Solibacter sp. | reverse complement strand
CCCCTGGCCCGCTTCTGCCGAACCGGGTGGAATCGCCGAGAATTTCGATATACTTGTGGACGCCGATGATTCCGGACAGTTTGACATCACTGCCATGTGACCAGGTGGCTTTAGGCTGCATCCGATTTGCTTTTCAGGCCCGCCCGACGCGCTTCGGGACTGCTGGGGCAGGCCATCCATTTCCATCTCGTCGAGGGTGTGTCTGTTTCAGGACTCCGTGATGGTGCAAGAAGAACTTGCTAGACTGATTTCAGCATATGTTTATCCATCAGGACGCGATGCCATTCAACGATTGCGTACGCAGTCCCTCGACCTCCAGGCACATGTCGAGCACAGGCTGCTCTCAGCTATTCAGGACCTGATTCGAGTCAAAGGCGAGCTGATATCTCAAAACGCTACATCGGATTCCCTGGCTTATCCCGTCGATGATGGTTTGGGTGCCATGTGTATCACCTGTGTCGAAAAGCATGTCACCGGCATTCTCGCGGAATACCACTTTCCAAGCGAGATATCCTGTCGCCAGTTCTGGCCGTCCTTTTATGCAGATGGAGTTCGAAGACCACCTATTCACGCTTATAGCACTGTCGAATTGGGTGGCGTCTCGCTGATTATCGACATTGATGCCGACCCATTTGTCGGCAAGAATATCGGCGTTGTCTTGGCGCCTTTCGATGCCGACATCCCGTTGTATCGTAATGGGTTTTTGTATCATCGCCGACATTTTGCCGCCAATGGCCAAATAGATCGCTACACGTGCTACTATCTTCGAGATTGCGGAGACGTTTACAAATACATGGAGGGAGACGTTGCAGAGTATATGACGATCGCCCCCTATCATTTTGAATCGGATTCCAATCTCTGCCCAATTTGCTTCACAGGCGGCTCAACGCTGTATTTCGGCTTCAACAAATGCATTACTGAGAACCGGGCCGTTTGTCATCAGATACCACTAGTACTTGTTTGCCCGATGTTCTCGGGAACCAGGGATCAGGTCTATCAGCTCACGTTCACCGGTGTACACGACTTCTCCGTTCGAAGACAGGTCGATCGGGGCGCCGTGATCAATGTTGTTCTGTCGGGTGGCGTTTTGATCGAGCTGCGCCTGTCAGGAGACGGATGCCTTGTTGAAAACGACTGGATTTCTTTCGTGGCGGTTCCGCGGGCATCGCTGGGGACCCTTCGTTTTAGTTTTGGCTCCGGCTCGTTCAGCCGGGGGCCTGTGGAGCTTCCGAAGCTTTCTTGATTTGAAACTCCATGGATCATTTTTTATGATAGGCGTCTCGGCGAGAAGAGTATAGAGAGATAAAGATGACCACCAAATACAGTGAGCTATCAAGGGATCTCGATGCGTATATAGCCCACTCTGAAACAAATGAAAGCGATACCGTTCGGAAGCTGATCGAATACGGATTGCGGGGTTTGCCCGTGTTCAAAGAGCACCTCCGCAGGGATTTGCCGATCGACCAGGCAGAACGGCTGGAGATGCTCCTAAAGCTACTTCTGCGATCGATCATGCGGGATCGGATGTCCGGGGCGGAAGCCAGACAGATCGCGAGGTTCCAGATGGAACTGGGATTCATTCTGAAGTACAAGTCATACGCGATCAAGGCCGCAACGCCTGTTGGTTACTCGATATTTATCCAGAATGAACGGCAGGGATTTAGTTTTCAAAGACACATCGTGCATAAGTTGGAGGTATTTCATATTCTCCAGGTAAGACCGGGTGGATACGTGTTCTTGTGCGACTTCGAGCAGTGGGAACGGATATATAAGAAGGAATCCTTTCAAGATTGGCTTGCGGGGAACGAGAATGCCGATTATGACAGGTACAAGTTTGTGCCGGCACCGGGCGACGTCTTTGTGATATCTGAATTAGGAACAGTGCACACGGTCGTTGGTTGCGTCCTCGAAGAATACGCAACGGTGTCAACCGATATGGTCCAGAGGTTGCATGACCAGAACATCGGTAGAGCTATTCCTCCTTCGTTCGATCGGCTTCATGCGGAGGAGGCGCTGGGCGCGATCCAAATGCCGCTGACGAATCGGGCCGTGAGAGGACTTGAACACAGAAACATTGAAACCATTGTGCCAGAAGCCATACAAGGAGGCGAGCGGACGGTGCTGTGCGATTCGTTCGTCAGAGCTGCGCGCTACGCGATAGCCCCGAAGCAAAGGACGCCCTTCCAACGAGAAGACGACCGTGTCGTGCTACTCAGAATCTCTAGTGGCGACGGTGGCTTGGCAATGTGCGATAGTTCCGAGATCCGGTTCTCGATACCTCGAGTCGAGGTGCGTACTGGGGATCTGGTTCTGATACCACCGGGGGTACAGTACGCGATCTCTAACGAGGCAGATGGATACCTCACGTACTCCGAGCAGTGCATCTCTCCGGCAGTTGCCTTTGTGTGAGGCTTGCGAACCCAGGGCTTTTCGCCATGAGGGACTGAGCAGCTAAAGCCCTGGGCGCAGCGTTAGGGTCTCGTCGGAGAAAACGCGGCAGACTGGCTCGCCGCTCCCCAAGGCCTGTGCTCAGACGCCTTTCCTCCAGCCGCGATCGTCGAAGGCCTTCAGTTGGATCAAAAGCCCGCCATCCGGGGTCAACGGCTGAGCGCAGGCCCAGCGCACGGGACGTCGAACGCCTTTGGTCTCGACCTCGGCGCGGATCTTCATCTGTTGCCCTTCCATTCCCTTCGGCAGGACGAATGCCGCCTGCCGCAGCCGCCCTCCATAAGGATGGCCCGCATCCAGGCCGCCGCCCAGGCGGATCTTGCCGTCCATGCTCTCCAGGTACACCTTCAGCACGCCGGGGACTCCCGCTACCCCATCGTTGGCGAACGCGCAAATCACTTCGCTGGTGCCGTAGCGCTTCCGTTGCCAGATCCAGGATGGGCGGACGCGGTAGCCCATCCGGCGGTGCAGAGTGTCGAATGCCCGCGGGTAGGTTTCGTAGAACTTCCGGAGGTTGTCGGCTTCCGTCCAAAGCGCCCAATAGTTGCCGTTCAGGTCGAGCACATGCAGCCCGGCGTCCTCGCGGTCGTTGACGCGGGCGGAGTCGAACCTCAGGGTTTGCGGATCGTAGTGCCGGTTGCCACCTTCCTCCATGATCACCGCAAGCCAGGGCGGGCGGCCGGACAGCTCTTCAACCTGGACGGGCTCCTCGATGCGCACGATGCTATCGGAACGGAGCCAGCAGCCGGCGCGCACCGCGATATCCTGACACTCCCGATTGCCCACGCTGCTGATATCCGGCTCGGTGTTGACGGCCAGCGGAGTTTTCTTCCAGATTTCGATTTGCATGCGAGTCATGCCAACCATGGTTTTCTCGGCCGTGAGGTAATCCGGGAACGGGCTGGGCAGCCGGTTCGTGTGGCCCTCGCCCCAGAAGCCGTACATCATCAGGTCCATGAAATCCAGCAGCGGATGCCCGTCGTACTCCGCCGCCAGCAGTTCGTTCAGTTCGCGGAAAGCTTTCTGAAATTCCGGGTGATCGTAGCGGGGTTCCACAAAATCCCAGTCCTGGGGGCGCTGTCCGCCTTCGCCCCGGTTCCGTCCGATCTTCACCAGGGGAATCTTCTTCTGCAAGAAATCGGGCAAGGCCAGTTGCTTTGGCTGGAACTCGGGACTGGAAAGCTGCACGCGGAATCCGACTTTCAGCCCATACTGCCGGGCGGCATCGAAGGTGAGCTTCCAAACGGGGTTGAGGTCCAGTCTGCCGGGGGCGCTCTGCACATCCCTCCAGTCGAACCGGATATAGAGCGTGTCCACGAATGGCAGAGTGGCCAGCTTTTCGACGGATTTTTCCAATGGTTCCTGACGGCGGCGCGCCGCCAGCGAAGGGCCGCCCTCCTCCCACGTATATGCGACCAGCCCCAGGCCGAAATTCCGGATGTGTTCCTGCGAAGGATTCGTCCAGCCAATGGTCTGGAATCCTTCATCCTGTTCCACACCGAAAGGGCCCTGATTGAGCCGGTCCGGAACCGCGGGCCCCGGACCGAAATCATATCGGTCCCACAGATGGCCGGAAACGTCGGCGCGCAAAGACTGGGGGCCGGCCCCAGCCACGAGCATGCCCACACCTGTCGCTTTGGCGAAATCACGGCGATTCATTGAGACCTCCAGACCTGCATATACGACTTCGAAAGTATATCACGGGTATATGCAAATGGCGCGAAGGAAATCGTTGTAAATCGAAAGAAAAGATCTTATACTTTCGATCCAGGACGTTCCTCACATGGACCGCAGCTTTCGGCTCACCCGCGGCCGAGGTTTCGCCGTAGCGTCAGGGAGCCATCCGGGCCGGTCTTCTGAAGGCAGGCCCAGGGGACGGGGTACCGCATGCCTTTCACTTCGATTTCCGCCTTGATCTTGAGGCCCTGCCACTGCGTGCCTTTTGGCAGCGGGAATTGAGCCTGGCGAACCTTGCCGGGCAGCGGATAGCCTGCGTCCAGGCCGCCGCTGACGTTCACTTTGCCATCCTCGCTGGTCACCGACACGCGCAACACGCCGGGCACGCCGGCGATCCCGTCGTTGGCCAACCCGATGATCAGACCGGGAGTCTCGCCGCCGTAAGCCCAAATGAAGGAAGGCCGCACGCGATAGCCGATTTTGCGGCTGATCTGGTCGATCGCCTTCGGGTGTTGGCGGTAATAACCCATGATGTTGGCGGCGCTGATCCGATGGAAATTCCAAAGCGACCAATAGTTGGCGCCCACATCCATGACATGCACCACCCGGTTGTCCGTTTCGTTCACGTCATCGCTGGCCACCGCGGCGGCGGGCGAGGCATCGTGCATCCCGACCTCCATGATCGCGGCCACCCAGGGCGGGCGGTTGCTGATCGTTTCGATCTGCATGTTCTCGATCCAGATGCTGTCGCTGCGCAGCCAGTTGTGGCTGCGGATCGTGCGGTCCAGCAGTTCCGAGTTCCCTACCAGGCTGAAATCGGGCTGCGTGTTGGTCGCCAGCGGTGTCTTGGTCCAGTGCTCCAACTGCGTTTCGAACATCCGCACCCAGGTCCGCTCCGCCGTCTGGTAATCCGGGAACGGATTGTTCCGGAAGGGCCAGGTATGGCCCTCGCCCCAGAAGCCATACATGAAGGTATCCACGAACTCGACCAGCGGATTGCCGTTCAATTCCGCCGCCAGAAGCCCGTTGAGTTCCTGGAAGGCCTCCTGAAAGTAGGGATGGTCGTAGCGCGGTTCCTGGAATTCGGTCTTCCCGGTCCGGCGCCACTGCCCTTCCAGCTTCACCATGGGCACCTTTTCCAGAACGAAGTCCGGCAAGGCTTCCTCTTTGTAATCCGGGGCGCGCATCTGAATCCGGAAGCCCACCTGCTTGTTGTATTGCCTGGCCAGGTCGAAAGTCTGCTTCCAGTAGTCCGGAAAGTTCAACCGGCCGCGCCGCTGCTGGACCTCCCGCCACGTGGGGCGGAGGTAGAGTTTCTGGCCCAACGGCACCTTGACCAGTTCCTCGATGGCCTGCGCCTTGTTGTCGCCCTGAATTTCGGCCGTGCCCATGTCCGCCGCGATGTAGGTGATCAGTCCCTTGCCGAAACCGGGCACCACTTCTTCCGATGGAGTGGTAGCCATCACCACATCGCCTCCCGGAAAGATCCGTTCCGGAGGGTACTGCGGAAAGGGCCCCTGGTAGAGCCGGTCTTTGACCACCGGTCCCAGGCCGAAATCGTACTTGTCCCAATTATGAGCCGCCACGTAGCCAGCCGACTCTCTGACGGTCAACGGGGCCGCCAGCCCCGTCAGGGCCGCGGTCTTGAAGAATGCCCTTCGTTTCATATCGGAATCTCCTGTTGATAAGCTCTTGCCGCACGGGCCGATTCGGGTACTACGCCGGCGGCGGAGCCGAGTTTCGTCCGCGGTTGCGGCGCAGCGTCAGGGAGCCATCGG
>JADGNS010000351.1 GCA_017883355.1 Candidatus Solibacter sp. | reverse complement strand
GTACGCGCAACTGGCCGTATTGGCCTACCGGCAGACGCTGGCCGCGCACAAACTGGTGGCCGATGCCGACGGCACCGCGCTCTACTTCCCCAAGGAGAACTTCTCTAACGGCTGCATCGCCACGGTGGACGTGATCTACCCCAGCGCGCCGTTCGCCCTGCTCTTCAGCCCGCGCCTGATGAAGGCGCAACTGCAGCCCGTGATGGACTACGCGCGCATGGATCGCTGGCATTTCCCCTTCGCGCCGCACGATCTGGGCACGTACCCGCAGGCCAACGGACAGGTCTACGGCGGCGGCGAGCGCACCGAAGAAAATCAGATGCCGGTGGAAGAGAGCGGCAATATGCTGATCCTGCTGGCGGCGCTGGCGCGCGTGGAAGGCAACGCCGATTACACCGCGCGCTACTGGCCGCAGGTGACGAAATGGGCCGAGTACCTTAGCGAGAAGGGCCTCGACCCGGAGAACCAGCTTTCCACCGACGATTTCGCCGGACACCTGGCGCACAATGCGAACCTCTCGATCAAAGCCATCCTGGCGCTGGGCGCGTACGCGCAACTGGCCGGCATGACGGGTCACGCGCAGGATGCCGCGCGCTACCGCAAGATCGCGCAGGAATTCGCGGGCAAGTGGAGTGGCCTCGCGGCGGAGGGCGACCACTACAAGCTGGCGTTCGACAAGCCCGGCACGTGGAGCCAGAAGTACAACCTGGTGTGGGATCAATTGCTGGGCCTGAATCTGTTCCCCGCGGAAATCGCGCGCCAGGAGATTGCGTTCTATCTCACGAAGCAAAATCAGTTCGGCTTGCCGCTGGACAACCGGAAGGACTACACCAAGCTGGATTGGGTGGTGTGGACCGCCACGCTCGCCGGGAACGCGGGCGACTTCGAGAAGATTGTGGCGCCGGCGTGGCAGTTCGCCAACGAGAGTGCCAGCCGCGTGCCGCTGACCGATTGGTACGACACGAAGACGGCGAAGCAGCAGGGGTTTCAGGCGCGGAGCGTAGTGGGCGGGCTGTTCATCAGGACGCTGGCCGACCCGGCGATGTGGAAGAAGTACAGCGGGCGGTAAGGGACTCTTCAACGCAGAGACGCAGAGAACACAGAGGAACCGCAGAGAAAACCTCCCTGCCTCATTGGTCATCTCTGCGCTTCCTCTGTGTTCTCTGCGTCTCTGCGTTGAAATTGTCTTTCCAGACTCTGCCTACGCCACTTTGAGGCGGTCCACCAGGCGCGTCAGGCCTTCGCGGAAGATTTCGGGCGCGGTCAAGAGGCTGACCACCAGGTACGCTTCGCTCTCGAAATCGTAGAAGAAGCCGGGCTGCACGAGGACGTCCGCGTGTTCGAGCAAGGCGAGCGCCCATTCCTCTTCGGTGCGGATGCGGGGCACCTGGAGCGTGATGTACCAGCCGCCTTCCACGGCAAGGATATTAGCGGGCGATCCGGCCAGGGTGGCGCGCGCGAAGGCGAGGTTGGCCGAGGCGCGTTGGCGGATCTGGCGCTGTACGTCTTCGCCCGCGGCCAGCAGGCGCGCGGCGGCGCACTGCACCGGCGTGCTCACCGAAAGGTAAGTGTCGGCGATCCACTCCAGCTTCTCCCAGGCTTCGGCGCGCAATGCGGCCGCTCCGCTCACCACCATCCAACCGAGCTTCATCTGGGGCAGGCCGGCCACTTTGGAAAGTCCGCTCATGGAGAAAGCCAGGCACTCTTCCACGCCCGCGAGCGTGGTGACGCGATCGCGATCTTCGGTGAGCGCGTAGTCGGCGAAGACCTCGTCGGAGATCAGCGCCACGCCGCGCTGTGCGCAGAGAGCGGTGAGCGCGCTCAATTCTCGGCGCTTCACGTAGCTGCCGGTGGGATTGTTGGGATTGACCAGCACGATGGCGCGAGTGCGCGGGGTGAGCGCCGCCTCTAGCGCGTGCAGATCGATGCTCCAGCCGCCGTGATAGACCAGCGGGTATTGGCGCACTGCCACCGATTCCATGTCGGCCAGGAACTCGAACAGCGGGTAGGAGGGGCGCGGCACCAGGACCTCGTCGCCGGCGTTGGTGAGCAGCTTGAACAGGTAGGCGTAGGCCTCGCTGGTGCTCGCCGTGAGCAGGATGCGCTCCACCGGAACCGTGTGACCGCGCGCCGCGTACCAGGCGCTTACCACTTCGCGTGCGGCCGGCGTGCCCGCGGGAGCGGGTTCGTAGGTCAGCATGCGATCGTCTGCAAACGCGCTCACAATTTCGGCGGGATAGTGCAGCCCGGCGTGGGTGGGGTTGGATTCCGTAAGGTCGAGAATGCGTGCCCCAGCGGCGCGTCTGGCGGCGATGGCCTGCGTGAGGCGGTTGGGCCGCAGGTCCCAATGGAAACGGGAAGAAAACATGGTGTCCCCCGATTGTAGCGGGCAGCACAGGGGCGTCGCGCCCCGCATGATATGTTGGACTCAATGCCCAACGAGAACCCGTTCCAGGACCCGCTCCGTTTCGAACGCCAGGTCCCCGAGTGCGTCATCGTGATCTTCGGCGCCAATGGCGATCTGACCAAGCGCAAACTGCTGCCCGCGCTCTACCGGCTCGCCTTCGACCGGCGGCTGGCGGCGGGATTCGCCATCGTCGGCATTTCGCGCACGCCGATGACCGACGACGACTTCCGCGAGAAAATGCGCGCCAGCGTGGAGCAGTTCAGCGAGGACACCAAGCTCGATAACGACGTGTGGGCGGCATTCGCGCGCGGACTCTATTATGTATCCGGCGATATCGGCGACGCGGGGCTCTATCAACGCCTGGGCGAGAAGTTGGGGCAGATCGAAAGCGAGCGCCACACGGGCGGCAACGTGCTGTTCTATCTCTCGACGCAGCCCAGCCAGTACGCGCCGATCTCCCACGGCATCGGTGCGGCGGGTCTGGGAAAGGGCACCGGCTGGCGGCGCCTGGTGGTAGAGAAGCCCTTCGGGCACGACCTGGCGAGCGCGCGTGAACTCACCGACCGCCTGCACGAAGTCTTCGACGAAACCGCGGTTTATCGCATCGACCATTACCTGGGTAAGGAAACCGTGCAGAACATACTGGCCTTTCGCTTCGGCAACGGAATTTTCGAGCCCCTGTGGAACCGGCGCTATGTGAATCACGTGCAGATCACCGGGGCGGAAGAGATCGGCGTGGAAGGCCGCGGCGCGTATTATCAGGAGGCCGGCGCGCTGGACGATATGATTCAGAATCACCTGCTGCAGGTGATGGCCACCATCGCCATGGAGCCGAGCGCGAGTTTTCGGGCCACCAGCGTGCGCGACGAGCGTTCCAAATTGCTGCGCTCGATTCGCCCGATGACGGCGGACGAGGTCCGGCAGAACGCGGTGGCCGGCCAGTACGGACCGGCGCGGATTGGCGGCAAGGACGTCCCGGGCTTCCGCCAGGAGGAGGGCGTGGACGCTAACTCGCAGACCGACACTTATGCCGCGGTAACTTTTTTCGTGGATAACTGGCGATGGGCGGGTGTACCATTCTATGTGCGGACGGGCAAGCGCCTGGCCAAGCGGGTAAGTGAGATTGCGATCCAGTTCAACTCGGCGCCGCTGCACTTATTCAACCAGGACTCGGGCGATGCGGGCGTCAACCTGCTGATCCTGCGCATACAGCCCGAGGAGGGCATCTCGCTGAAGTTTCTCTCCAAGCGTCCGGGGTCCGGTATGACGCTGCGTCCGGTCTCGATGGATTTCAATTACGGTTCCAGCTTTGGGGAGCGCTCGCCCTCGGCATACGAGACGCTGCTATTGGACGCCATCGTCGGCGACCCCACGCTGTATACGCGCCAGGATATGGTGGAGGCCAGTTGGAGCGTGGTGGAGCCGATCCAGAACGCGTGGCGCGAGAATAAGACCGATTTTCCCAACTACGCCGCGGGAAGCTGGGGACCGGCGGCCGCCGATGAGATGCTGGCTCGCCGAGGCCACGTGTGGAGGAAACCGTAATGAGCGCCACGGTCGCGCCGGATGCCATTCTGAAGGAACTGGCCGCGCTCTTCACGCAACAGGGCAAGGAGGGCGACGCGGGTGTGCTGCGCGCCTGCTCCATGACGCTATTGGTGATGGCGGAAGCCGCCGACGACGCCTCGGCGCTGGGCGAAACCATCGCCGCGCTGATGCCGGAACACCCCGCGCGCACCATCCTGATCCGCCTGCAGGGCGAGGGCGAGCGCGCCCTCAGCCAGCGCGTTTACCAGCAGTGCTGGAAGCCCTTCGGACAGCGCCAGCAGATCTGCTGCGAGCAGATCGAGATCACGGCGAGCGATGCCGCGCTGGGCGATTTGCCCTCGGTGATCCTGCCGCTGGCGGTCCCCGATTTGCCGGTGATGCTGTGGTGCCGCAGCGCGCGCCTGGCGCGGCGGCCGGAGTTCGGCGAGATCGCGGGCATGGCCACCAAGGTGGTGATGGATAGCGCGGCGGCCACGGATTGCGCCGACGCCATCCAACGCATGGCCGATGCCGTGCGCCGCGGCGGCATCCTGGCCGACCTGGCCTGGACGCGCCTCACGCGCTGGCGCGAGACGCTGGCGCGCGTCTTCGAAAATCGCGACACGCTGGCGCGCCTTTCGGAAGTCGATAGCGTGCAGGTGCGCTTCGGACCGGGCTACGATACCGCCGCGTGGTATTTGGCCGCGTGGGCCGCCAACGCGCTGGCGACCGTAGGGCAGACGGTGACGCCGGCAGTTGGGCGGCAGGACGAATCGCTACGGCTGGAACTCTCCGGCGGCGCGTTCCGCGTTTCGCTTTCGCGGCAGGACGACCGGTTGGTGACGGTGGTCAACGAGCAATCCAATTGCACGAATCTGCCGCGTCCCGCGGATTACCACCTGATGCGCGAAGAGCTGGGCATCGTGCGGCGCGACGCGATTTTCGAGGAGACGCTGGCGTCCGCGGCCCGGCTTGCGGTATCCTCTTCAGGGCAATCATGAGCGTCCGCTGGCACAAACTACCCGATGCGAATGCCACCGCCGAAGCCGGGGCGCATCACATTATCAATCTCCTGGAGGAAGTAATCTCCGGCCAGGAGTTCGCTACGTTCGCGGTGTCCGGCGGGTCGACGCCGAAGCTGATGTTCCAGAAGCTGGCGGCGACGCGCTTCCCGTGGGAGAAGGTCCACATCTTCTGGGTGGACGAGCGCTGCGTCCCGCCCACCGACGTGGCCAGCAACTACAAGCTGGCCGACGATTTCCTGATTCATCCGGCGCATATCCCGCACCGCAACGTGCACCGCGTGCTGGGCGAACTGACTCCGGCGACCGCGGCCAAACGGTACGCGGGCGAGGTGCGCGATTTCTTCGGATTGGAAGCAGGCGAGATGCCGCGCTTCGACGTGGTGCACCGCGGGATGGGCCCCGACGCGCACACGGCGAGCCTGTTTCCGGGCGAGCCGTTGATCGACGATCGCGAAGGCATCGCGGCGGCGGTGTATGCGGAGAAGTTTCATCAGTGGCGCGTGACGCTGCTGCCAGGCGCGCTGCTGGCGGCGAAGCATACGGTGTTCGTGGTGGCGGGCGACGATAAGGCGGAGGCGGTGCGCGCGGTTTTTCAGGAGGAGTACGACCCGAAGAAGTACCCCGCGCAGATCGCCTCGCACCACGGGCGCGGGGTGACGTGGTTCTTGGATGAAGCGGCGGCAAGGTTGATGGAGTGAGTGGCGGGGCAGACACCACTTCCTTACGGCGGTAGCAGTGATTGGCGCTATCCGAGCCGCGACCGTGAGGGAGCGTTTCCCGGTCGGGCAGGTGTTCTACCCCATGTCCTTTAACTCTGATTGAATCCAGCTCAAGTCCGCCGGAGCGTGGCGGGATCCTTCTGGAGGTGGGGGGCCAGGGGGACTGCCCCACCAGCCCAGTCAAAAGGCCGCCCACCTGATTACATCTCCAGTTTGCCCTGGTAG
>JADGNS010000350.1 GCA_017883355.1 Candidatus Solibacter sp. | reverse complement strand
TACCGGATTGTTGCTTAGCAACTGCTCGAACTCCGCGGGCGTTACCTTGTGGGTGCCCAGGTGCTTCTTGTTCTCGTCATCCCAATCGAATTCGATTCCGTCAGCCACCACCCTATATTGTATCGCAACGTATATACGTTCGGGATTGGCTTCCACCATCGTCGACCATCCATCCACGCTGGTTTTCGGTCATGTGCGTGCCAGACGTGGTGCCTCCTCCTCCGATAGATCCTCCCTGACGCCGAAGCGGTTTTGTAAAACGAGCGCTGGAGCAGGATCTCCTTGAACAACACTGCGTCCATGTCCACAGCGCGCCACGCTAAAATAGCGCCGGAGGACTCGCTACTTTGCCGGAAACCGTCGTCGAGTTCCAACAGGTCGTCTTCTGCTACGACCGCACCGAAGTGCTGCACGAAATCTCTTTCGCGCTGCACAAGGGCGAGATCGTCGGACTCCTCGGACCCAACGGCGCGGGCAAGAGCACCACCATCAAGCTCATCACGGGCATCCTCGTCCCCACCGCCGGAGCCATTACCGTGGCCGGCCTGCCGCTCCCGGAAAGGGCCATCGACGTCAAACAGCTCATCGGTTATGTCCCGGAAACCGCGGTCCTCTTCGACAGCCTCACCGGGCAGGAATTTCTCGAACTCTGTGGCCGCTTGCACAACGTTCCCGAAGACACGCTGCAAGACCGCATCCGCGACATCCTCGAAACCTTCGGCCTCACCAGCGACCGCGTGGCCCGCCTGGATGCCTATTCCAAAGGCATGCGGCAGAAGATCCTCATCGCCGCCGCCCTGCTCCACAACCCCGATATCATCCTGCTCGATGAGCCCCTCTCCGGCCTCGACGTCAATGCCGCCATCCTGATCAAAGACCTGCTCGCCGCTCTCGCCGCCGACGGCAAAACCATCCTCTATAGCTCCCACGTCCTCGATGTCGTGGAGCGCATCTGCAACCGCGTCCTCATCATCCACAAAGGCGCTCTGATCGCCGATGGCTCCGCCGAATCGCTCAAGGCGTCCACCCACGAATCCACCCTGGAAGACGTGTTCCGCAACCTCACCCATTCCGCCGGCGTCGATACCGGCGTGGACCGCATCATCGAGGCGCTGCGCTCATGAAGGCCCTCCTGGAGGCGGTGCAACGTTACCTGCGCGGCCCCGCCGTTTCCCGCGTGATGCGCGGCTTTGGCATCGACCCCCATCGCTACTGGCTGCTGATCGATCTCTTCGGCGAACTCACCGATCGGCGCGAAATGCTCGGCCACCTGGGACGCGACGGCATCAGCCTGAAAATGGTTGCCGTCATATACGGCCTGTTCACGGCGGTGCTGGCCGCGATTCAGGTCTTGCTCGCTGTCCAGGTAGGGACCTACTTCGCTACGTTCCTCGGCATCACCGCGATGCTGCTCTTCATGGTTCTGATCTCGGAGACCTCCAACAGCCTGGTGAACCCGGTGGAGGGCCTGGTGCTGGCGCACCAACCAATCAACGGCGCCACTTACACCGCGGCCAAACTCACGCACCTGCTGCGCGTGCTCGGCTACATCGTGCCGGCGCTCAACCTGCTTCCGGCCCTGGGCGGACTCCTGTTGCCGGGAGCCCGCTGGAGCTATCCGCTGCTCCACTTCCTCTCGGCCAGTGTACTCGGCCTGGTCATCGCACTATTCTGCTGCGCCTTCTTTGGCCTCTTGATCCGCTTCGTCCCCGCCGCGCGCCTCAAAACCGCCGGGCAGATCGCCGAAGCCGCGCCTCTACTCCTCATCCTTGTGTCCGGCAATTTCCGGCGCATTCTCAAAGCGGTGCACGTGCCGCTGGATCTGCGTTCCCACCCGGCCATGCTTTGGAGTATCGTGGTCGCCTTCGGCGTGGTCTCCGCGCTCAGCGTGATTTTCGGTCTCCGCGCGCTCTCCGGAGACTACCTGGTCCGCGTCTCCGCCATCATGCTCGGCTCCTCGCACGCCCCCGCGCGACCCACGCGCCGCACTCCGTTGGCCGCCGCCATCGCCCGCCTGGCGGGAGGCCGCACCGGCGGACAACCAGCCCGCGCCGGCTTTGAATATGTCCGCCGCATGATGTTCCGCGACTGGCAGTTCCGCCGCCAGTTGATCCCCATGATTCCCACTGCGCTCATGTCGATCGCGGCGCTGTTCGGCGGCTCGCGCGCCACTCCCTTTTCGGGCCAGTTCACCCCCGTGCATTTCCTGCCGCACGCTCTTGGCGCGATGCTCTTTTTCGTCTGCACCGTGCTCGCCCATGGCAGCGACTACAAGGGCGCCTGGATCTTCCTCACGGTAGGCGGCAGCACCTTCCGCGGCTTCGTGCGCGGTGTGCACGCGCTCCTGTGGACCGCCGTCATCCTCATCCCGAACCTGGTCATGCTCGTCTTCCTCGCCTGGCGCTGGGGGCCCGCCGACGCCCTGCTGTTTATCGCGTTCAGCCTCGCCATCGCCTCCGTCTACCTCGCCCTGGAGCTGCGCCTGATTGAAGGCGTCCCGTTCGGCAAACCCGTGGACACTTCACGCGGGATGGTCCTGATTCCCCTGATGATGGGCGGCGGACTGGTGATCGCGATCATAGTCGCGTTCCAGCACTTCGTGCTCTTCCATTCACGCCCGCTGGTGCTCGCCGTTACCCTTCTCGCCGCCGCCGCCGCGTACTTCCTGACGCGCAGTTCGCTGCACACCTTCGAAGTCTCGGTCCGCTACCACCTCGGCCTTGTCTCCCAGGAATCCACCATGCTCTACAAAGAAGTGGCATAAGGCTCCGCCTTGTGCATCCGAGCCAAGCTCGGACGGTTTTCTCTGCGCTTCCTCCGCGTTCTCTGCGTCTCTGCGTTGAATGGACGCCTTCCCTCTCCAAGAGCTGTACATAAGTTATACTCCCCTGCATGAGGCTATTTCCGCTCCTTTTGTGTCTTTGTCTGTCCGCCTTCGCGCAGGATGAACCCCCGGCGGCCGGCGGTGGCGGCCGCGGTGGCCGTGGCGGCTCTAACGAGCCCATCGGCGAATCCACCTTCTCCTCGTTACGGGCGCGCCAGATCGGCCCGGCCTTCGTCTCCGGGCGCGTCTCCCAGATCGCCGTCTTCCCGGACGATTCCAACCACTACCTGATTGCCCTGGCCTCCGGCAATATCTTCGCCACCACCAACAACGGCACCACCTGGACCCCGGTCTTCGACAACTACGGCTCCTACTCCATCGGTTGGATCACCATCGACCCCAAGAACCCCTCCATCGTCTGGGTGGGCACCGGCGAGAACAACAACCAGCGCAGCGTCTCCTACGGCGACGGCGTCTATAAGAGCGAAGACGGCGGGCGCACCTTCCGCAACGTGGGGCTCAAGCTCACCGAACACATCGCCCGCATCGTGGTCGACCCGCGCGATTCCAACGTGGTCTACGTGGCCGCCCCCGGCCCCCTGTGGAAGGGTGGCGGCGAGCGCGGTCTGTACAAGACCACCGATGGCGGCAAGACGTGGTCGGCCAGCCTGATCAAGGTCGGCGACTATACCGGATCGAGCGACGTCATCATGGACCCGCGCAATCCCGATATCCTGCTGGCCGCTACCCACCAGCGGCAGCGCCGCTATTTCGGCATGATCCACGGCGGCCCGGAGAGCGCGCTCTATCGCTCCATCGACGCCGGCAAGACCTGGACCCCGGTGCGCGGCGGTTTCGCCACCGGCGAGCTCGGCCGCATCGGCCTCAACCAGGCGCCCACCAATCCCAGCATCATCTACGCCCAGGTGGAAGGCCCCGAAGGGCGCGGCGGCACCTTCCGCTCCAGCGACAACGGTGTCACCTGGGAGCGGCGCGGCACCTTCGACCAGCAGGGCCAGTATTATTCCAAAGTGCAGGTGGACCCGGCCAACCCCGACCGCATTTACCTCATGAGCGTGAACATCATGGTGAGCGACGATGGCGGACGCACCGTCACTGCGCTCGGCACCCGCGACAAGCACGTGGACAATCACGATATCTGGGTCGATCCGAAGAACAACAACCATTACCTGGTAGGTTGCGACGGCGGCCTCTACGAATCCTTCGACCGCGCCGTCACCTGGAACTTCAAGGAAAATCTGCCGACCGCGCAGATGTACGACGTCACCGTCAGCGAAGACGCGCCGTTCTATCACGTCTACGGCGGCACCCAGGACAACAACAGCTTCGGCTGTCCGGCCAGGAACAAGTTCACCAATCTGACCAATGCCGATTGCTTCGTGACCATGGGCGGCGACGGCTTCTACTCGCGCGTGGATCCCAAGGACCCCAACACCATCTACGCCAACATGCAGAACGGCGGCATGGTGCGTTTCGACAAGCGCACCGGCGAGCGCATCTCTATCCAGCCGCAGCCCAAGAAGGGCGACCCGGCTCTGCGCTGGAACTGGGATGCTCCGCTGATCGTCAGCCCGCACTCCAATACCCGCCTCTACTTCGGCGCGCAAAAGCTCTACCGCTCCGACGACCGCGGCGATTCCTGGAAAGAAGTCTCCGGCGACCTCAGCCGCGGGTTGGACCGCAACAAGCTTCCGCTGATGGGCAAGGTCTGGCCCATCGACGCCATCCAGAAGAACGTCTCCACCGCGCTCTATGACAACATCAGCGCGCTCGCCGAATCTCCCAAGGCCGAAGGCCTGATCTACGTCGGCACCGACGATGGCCTGGTACAGGTGACCGAGGACGGCGGCAAGAACTGGCGCAAAGTCGACAAGCCAGCCGGCGTTCCCGAGGACGCCTACGTGCAGCGCATCCTGGCCTCCCAGTACGATGCCGGCACCGTCTACGTGGCCTACGATAACCATCAGAACGGCGACTTCAAACCGTACCTGATCAAAAGCTCCGACCGCGGCAAGACCTGGACCTCCATCTCCGGCAACCTGCCCGAACGCGGCGGCGTTTACGCTTTCGCCGAAGACCACGTGAATCCCAAGCTCCTCTTCGCGGGCACCGAATTCGGCCTCTACTGGACCAACCTCGGCGGCGAAAAGTGGATGAAGCTCAACGTCGGCCTGCCCACCATCATGGTGCGCGATCTCGCCATCCAGAAGCAGATGGACGACCTGGTGATCGGCACCTTCGGCCGCAGCATCTACGTGCTGGACGATTACAGCCCGCTGCGCGTCGCCACGCCGGAGATCATGCAGAAGGATAGCTTCCTCTTCCCCACCAAGCCCGCGCTCTCCTTCATCCCGCAGAACCGCGGCGGCGACCTCGGCACTTCGCACTTCACCGCGGCCAACCCGCCGGTGGGCGCGCAGATCACTTACAACCTCAAGGACGCGCTCACCACCAAGCGCGCCGAGCGCCAGCGCCGCGACCGCGCGGCCTTTGCGCGCGGCGAGACGCCCCCGTATCCGACGCCTGAACAACTTCGCGCCGAAGCCGAAGAAGAGGCGCCGGGGGTCATTATTTCAATCGCCGATTCCACCGGCAAGGTGATACGCCGCATGGATGCCCCGGCGGGCCGCGGCGTGCAGCGCGTTACGTGGGATCTGCGCGCGCAGGGCACCGCTCTGGCCCCGGCAATCGTGACCGGAGGCGCCGGTGGCGCCGGTCGCGGTGGCGCCGGCGGTGCCGGCGGCGGGGCTGGTGGCCGCGGCGGCGCGGGCGGTGGAGCGGGTGGCGGCGGAGCGGGTGGCGGCGACGAAGAGACGATGGCCATGTTCGGCGGCGGACGCGGCGGTGGCGCCGGACCCCTCGTCGTCCCGGGCAAGTACACGGTGTCGCTCGCCAAGCGCGTGGAAGGCCTGATCGCTCCGCTCCCCGGCACGCAGACCGTGGAAGTGGTAGCCGAAGGTCCGTCCACCAGGGAAGACCGCGTTGCCATGGCGGAATTCCAGGAGAAACTCGGCAAGCTCCAGAAGGCCCTGACCGCGACCACGCAGACCTCGACCGAAG
>JADGNS010000349.1 GCA_017883355.1 Candidatus Solibacter sp. | reverse complement strand
GACGGCGGGTTACCCATACCCACGGTATCGGTCGCCAGCATGCGAGAGCGCGCCGTCGGTATCGGCGGGACTCGCGGTGCCGCTGCGGTTGGACTGTCTTCCGCCATCAGCCTGAAGGGCGTTCGTCTGGACGCGCTCGCCCGGTTCCAGATCTGGGCTCTCGACCCGGTCGAGGCAGACGTGGCTATCGGCGATTTGAACATGCGGCTTATGGCCGATCGCGACGGTCTGCGCGGTGCCGGTTTCCTGCGCATGGCTCTGGAAACCACGCCGCCCGCGGAAGCATTTCTGGACACCATCGGCGGTTGGCGCCGATACGCGGATTACCGCGTGCTGTACGAGTTCGACTACCAGGATACGGATGGCGCTCAAGGCCTCATCGCACGCATACCAGTGAGCCTGGACAGCGGCTTGGGCGAGTCGATGACCGTCACCGACGAGATGGGGCGCTGGGACAATCTGACTGCACCTCCCCTGGTGGTGCGCGGTCCCGCCAGCGTGGGAGGCATATCGCTTCTCGCCTTTGTTCCCGGCCCGCCGCCCACAGCCGCGGTGACATTAACCAGGACTTACGACGGTGCTCCGGGGAATCCGGCCGGCTATGCGAACTTGACGCGTTTTTTGGCGGCTGTCTCGGGCGATAATCCATTGGTCCGCCACGCCCGCATCGCCTTTCCTTCGTTTGCCAAGTTCCGGGCTGAATTCCAGAGCGCCGGCGACGCGATTACTCTTGGCGATTGGAATCACGATGCAGTACCCGATAGTTACAAGCCCCTGGCCCGGGTCATTGACCCGGTGGTGCACCTTCCCAGGACCGCGGACCGGTTCGAAATTACTTACCAGGCGCCGAAATTCGATAAGACCGCGGTGGTCTATTTGCGAGTAACACCATGAAAGCGGCCCTTCCAACACCGATCCAAGGCTCGCCGGCCGGCAACGGAGTCCGTCCGGAGCGTGCCGGCTTTCCTCCATCCCCTAGTGCAACGAAAGGTACAGAACTATGAGTGAGATGATTCTACCTGGCGTATACATCAACGTGCACCCCGAAGGGCTGATCGCCCCTGGCCAGATCACGATTGGCAACCTTGGCGTAGTTGGAACCGCCGCCAAAGGCGCCATCGATACTCCAATCCTGCTGGGCAGCTTTGACGATGCCAAGAACGAGTTTTATACGTATGACCCGTGGCTGAATGCCTCGAACAAACCGAATCCGAACGCGCTGACCCTGGTGCGCGCGCTGGAGCAGGCGTTCGCCCTCGGCGCCACCACGGTCTATGCGGTGCGGGTCAGCACCAAGGATCCGACGGGCATCCCTACAGCGGCGTCCGCGACATTGACTCTGAAAACCCAGGGCGGAGAGTCTATCGTGCTCACAGCCAACCCGCCGGGCACGGACCCCCAACCAGGCACCTGGGGCAACCACATGACCGTGGATGTCCAGATGCCGACCAATCCGCCTCTACAGGCTTTCATCGATGGGGAAATCGTTCCCACCGCCGCCCCTAAGTTGAAACGGCCCATCGACAAGGCCAGCGCTCGCAACCGGATCACGGTGAACAATAATGGCGTCGTCACGACTCCAACCGTCGTCTACGACAAGGCCCCCAAGTCTGGTGAGGTCGAGATTGTAACCGGTAACGGTCCGGGCGCGGGCGTGCTGCATTTCTTCTCGACCGAGACACCTAATTTTCCCGCGGTCGTGACGGCATCCTACCTGGCGATGGGGAGCGCCCAACAGGTGACCATCAGCCTGGGTCGCGCTTCCGAGGTCTACGTAGTGCATGACGCGGCCGATCTTGTCGGTCATCTCGTCAACGAGTCGGCCTGGATTTCCGGCACGGTGAACACCGTCACTACGAAAAGCATCCCACCGAACAACGCGTCGGTCAAGTCGCTGGCGACGGTGGCCGGCGCTGCCTTCGCGGGCGGCACTGACGGAGCCACGGCGGCGGATTATCAGTCGGGTCTCGATCAGCTCCTGAGTGTGGACGCTCACATCATCGTCGCGGCCGGCCAGGACGACAAGGCGATCGGCTCAAAGCTGGAAGCGCACTGTGCAAAGGCATCGACCGATGCCCTCAAACGCGACCGTATTGCCATCGTAGGCAGCGGCCTCATCGACACCGCCCATCCGGACAACCCGGGCCAGTCGAGTGTCGATACGTTCTTCGACAAACTGATTGGCCACAGTCTCTTGAGCGACCGCGTGATCTTCGCGGCTCCCGGCATCCACGCCATAGATACGGCCGCGAACCAGGAGGTCACCTTACCAGGCTCCTACGCGGCGGCCGCCCTCGCGGGGCTGATCTCCAGTTTCGATCCCGAGGTCAGCCCTACTAATAAAGACCTGGCTGTCGACGAGCTCGAGTATCACTTCGATGCGGCCCACCTGACTCAGATGGTACAGAACCGCGTTCTCGCCCTGGAATCCCGCAGCGGCTTTCGGATCGTCAAGGGAATTACCACCGATCCCGGCGCATTCCGGCAGATTACCACCCGCCGCATCGTGGACTACGCCAAGTATGGCATTCGCGCCGCGGCCGAGCCCTATATAGGTTTACTGAACAACGAGCGCGTTCGCGGCGCTCTACGCGGCACCATCAACAGCTTTTTGACGGACATGGTGAATGCCGAAATGCTGGAAGCTTACGGCCTGGACGTCTCGGCCACGCGCGATGAGGAGATCCAGGGGATTGCCCGGGTCACTATCAGCCTACAGCCGGTGTTCAGTATCGATTTCATCGTTGTCGACATATTTCTCGGATAAGGAGGTAGTCTCATGCCGATGGATAATGTGTACACGGGCGCCAATGGGACGCTCACGCTGGCGACCGAAAACACGCCGGAAGGACAGGACGCCAAAGTCGCGTGGGCGGCGTACAGCAAGACGCCGGATGTGGGCCGGGTTACCGGTGTCGAAATCCGCGTGCAAACCGTGCTCCGGGAGTACTACCAGATCGGTCAGCGTTTCCCGGTCTCGTTGAACCCGGAGAATATCGCCATCTCGGGCGAGATCGATCGGGCTTACATGAATGGGGCCCTGCTGTTTCTCCTTCTGGGGCGCGGAGCGGGACCGACGGCTGTCAAAGAGCCCTACGTGCAGCCCAGTTTCACACTGAAGCTACAACTGAATGACCCGGCGGTTCCCGCCAATAAGGCGGCCATCGAACTGAAGGGAGTGAAATTCATGACCTGGGGCATGGATGTGCCGGAGGACGATTTTGTCATGGAGAACGTTCAGTTCAAGGCGCTCGGGATCAGTGTGATCGATTCGGAGAAGCCCCCCAAATTCCCTAAGGGTTAAATTGCCATGGCGCTGACCAGCGAAGAACTCCTGGCCGGTTGTTCTCTGACCCACGAGGTCGAGATCCCCCGCGATCTGCTTCGTCCCAACGGCGCCGGCTCAGCCGTGGCGGATTCCAGGGTGGTGCTGCGTCCGCTGAACGTGCTGGATTTGCAGCGCATCGCGAAGGCGGCCCGCGACGATGAAGGCCTCTCCGCCACGCTGTTAATTCAGCAGGGGCTGGTGGAGCCTGCCCTCGACAGCGAGCAGATCTTCAAGCTTCCCGCCGGGGTCGCCCGGTTCCTGGTGGAACGCATCAACACCGTCAGCGGAATCAGCACGCCGCGCGATGCGATCCAGGAGCATGTTCAGGCGCCCCTCGCGAAAGCCTGCTTTGTCCTGGCCCGGGAGTTTGGCTGGACTCCGGAGCAGGTGAGCGGCATGACGATCGGCCAGATCCTGCTCTATCTGGAGATGGCTCATAAGAACGGAGACGAGAAATGATCAGCGGACAAACTATCCTTTCACCGGCTCATTTCACGTCCGCGCTTTTCAGTTGCGCCCGGACACCCGCACGTTGGCAGCAGGTGACTAACGAGGCCGCGTGGCGAATGAACCAACTGCGGCGCGCTACCGCCTGGGTGACTTTTCTGGAAGGCTTCTCTCCAGGTTTGTTGGCGGGGCCGCTGTGGGGAGATGGGTTGGAGGCCGCAACCAGGGGATCCTCCCGCCCGCCGGCGGGAGCAGCGCCGGTTTCACGCAGCGTGCGAAAGCGCGCAGAGCCGGCGGCGGCCGTCGCCGTACGCAAGCGGGCTGAACAGCGCCCCGCTTCGCCTGGTACCTTCGCGCAGCGCCCCAGCGAGGAGTGCTTGCGGCTTCCCAGGCAGGCCGACGGCGAGCTTCTGCGCCATTGGGCGGAACACCGCCGCTCCTCTTTCACTGGCCGTAAGAAATTCGAGGCGCACAACGGGACCAGTAGCGGTGCCGTCAATCTCCCGGCCGGCCTAACGGCGGGCGCCAACCGATCTCATGGCGCGCCGAGACCGGCATCCGAAGCGGGCTCGGCCCTGGCGGACCTTTTGAGCCGGCGAGTAGCCCACACGATGAGCCGCTTCGCCCTCTCCTCCGCGCAGCCCAACCCCGGCGCAGGCGCGTGGATCGATCACGCGTGGATCGATCCGTGGTCCGGATTGTTAGAGGGTCCTGCCGCCACCCTGGAGTTGCTGAATGCCGGGCCGGCCTTCCGCCTGGGGGTCGAATCTGCCAGGCTTCGCAATGCGGCGGAAGGTCCCACGCAGGCGTCTTCGCGCGGGCCGCAACCGGAATCGGTCGCCACCAGCCAGGATATCTCCGGTGCGAGTGAGGCGTCCGAAGCATTCCAGTTCACGCCGCCTTTTCGAGTCCCGCGGCTTGTGCCGGCTCCGACGGCGCTGGCGCAGCCACTGTTGCCGCTCACGGGCGGAGGCAGCGTGGAAGCGGCTCGCGATTGGGATCTGGAGGCTCTCTCCGCCGGGATCAAACAAATCCTCGATGCGGAAGCCCGGCGTCATGGCATCGATGTGTAGGACGGAGTTTGCGGCATGACAGTGAAACTGGCCGATCTCGAATTACCGCAGGTTCAGGAGGTAACACTCTCCGACCGCCGGAGCCTCGCCGAACTCAAGCCCCCTGGTATGCCTGGAAGCCTTCTGCAGAACATGGGCAGGCATGCCACGGGAATCCTACTCTGGGGAATCGCATCGGGACCGAAGGCGCTCCAGTTCATCGAAAAACTCGACGTCAAGTTCCGCGCCGCCAAGCCGGTTCCCTTCGTTACGGACTTCATCGCCGGGGCCGGCGTGACCAACGCATTGGTGGCCGACCTGCGCTTTCAGGATCTGGCGGGCAAGCCGCAGCGGTTTGCCTATGCGCTGGTCCTGCACGAGTTCATCAAGCCATCCGCAAAGGAGAACCATGCGGCTTTGAATGCGGGTATCCATGCGGAAGGCGCCAGACTCACCGGACATCTGGCGGTGAATCTGACAAGGAAGAAGTGAGAGATTATGGCGGCTAAGCCCATGCTCGATGGCGTTGAGTTGCAGCAGGTTCAGGAGAGCGTTGGCGATGACAACGAGATCTTCAACCAGCACAACGTCCCCGCGCTGGAGGGCGATTTCCTGCAGGATCTGGGCCGCCGCGCTTCTCGCGTCCATTTGAATGGCATCCTGACCGGCCCAAAAGCTCTCTCCGGCGTGGAGACGTTGCGGACCAAATTCCGCGCTGCGGCGCCGGTGCAATTCGTGGCCGACATAGCGAGCGCCACCAGGATCAGGCAGATGCTCATTGAAGAAATGGGCGTGCGCGAGATTGCCGGAAAGCCGCAGCGCTTCGAGTATGCCATGACCCTGGTGGAGTTCATCGCTCAGACGCCACCAAAAACGGCGGCGGCGCCCCCACCGCCCGCGGCGCCTCCGGTGCCGCTGAAACTCAACGTCGGAACCCTCCGCGTCGAAATCGTGGCGGCCGGCAATCCCGTCACCGGCTTGAAGCAGGCCGCGGTTGTCGTCGAGGGCGCCACGCAGAACGGCCGGCGACTGTCCAAGACCCTGACCAACCGAACTGGCAACGTGTGGACCGAAGAAG
>JADGNS010000348.1 GCA_017883355.1 Candidatus Solibacter sp. | reverse complement strand
CGACGCGGAAGCCAAGGCGCACTTCCGCGAACTCCGCCTTGGCTTCCGCGTCGCGTCCCAGCGCCTGGTAGGTACGGCCCAAGGCCAACCGGATCGCTTCCTGGTTGGGCAGCATGCGCCTCGCCTCTTCCAACTCGGCCAGCGCTGTCTTGAGATCCTCGTGGTCGAGCGCGATGCGTCCCAATTGATAATGCGGATCGGGGTAGTTCGCCCGCAGGCCGCTGGCGCGACGCAGCATTTTCACGCCCTCGGCCGACCGCCCGTTGCGATCGTACAGCACACCGAGCTGATACGTGGATTCGGCGTCCGATGGATTCAACTGAACCGCACGCTCCAGCAGGCGGATGGCCTCCGCGTCGTTGTGGTCGAGCAATTCAAGGCGGCCGAGACCCGCGATGGCCGGGACGACATCCGGATTCAGGCGCAGCACTTCCTGGAACAGAACCTTGGCTTCGGAGAACCGTCCCCGCCGGTATTCGATCAGCGCCTCGATCAGCTTGCTCTGGGCCGGGTCGCTCTGCGTCTGCCGCAGCAGTTCCACCGCGCGGTCCGCATCGCCGGCACGCGCGTTGGCGAGCGCCAGCGTATACAGGATGCTGCCGTCCTTGGGGTTCAATTTGTACGATGTTTCCAGCTCGGCAAGGGCGCCCCGCAGATCGCCGAGTTCCAGCAGCGCCAGCCCGAGCAGTTGCCGCGCCCGCGCCTCTTTCGGATACGACTGGAGAAAGATGCGAAGGTGCTGTGCCGCCCTGTCATACTCCTTCAGTTGGCCCAGCGCGATCGCCATATTGAAATGAACCGGCACCAGCTTCGGGTTGGCCTTGAGGGCCTTCCCGTAGAAAGCGACGGCTTCGGAGAACTGCTGCCGCCGGGCGCAGATGGCCCCCAGGTTCGACAGAGCTTCGGCGGAGTTGGGATTTTGGGAGAGGTGTTGCCGGAAAAGTTGCTCGGCGCGGGTAAGATCGCCTGCCTGTAAAGCCTGCTGGCCGCGATCCAGGGAATCCTGGACAGCGGCCAGCAGTACTGCGATCAACAGCTCACACAGCATCAAAACCCAGTATAACGGCTAGAAGTAGAACTTCGCCGCAAGCTGGATTCTGCGAGGGTCGTTGGTTCCGGTGAGAGCGCCAAAGCCGAACCGGCCGCCCGTCCCGCCCAGAGCGTTCGGCAGGTTGGTCACCTGGCCGGCCTGGTTGAACGTGGCGCCCGTGTTCCAGCCGTTGAACTCCGTATGGTTGAAGGCGTTGAACATTTCCATTCGCAGTTGCATCCTCACGGATTCGCGGTAGAGCGGAATGTTCTTGAACAGGGAGATGTCCCAGTTCGAGAATCCGGGACCCCGGACGTTGAAGCGGCTCGAGTCGAATCCCTGGCTTCCCTTGACGGCCGGGAGCGCCAGCACGGACGCGTCCATGTACTGGTATTGGGTATTCGGATACGAGATCGGTCCCTTAAACACGACACGCGGGCTGACGTCCGGCGAGCCGGTGTAGCGTTCGTTCAGGTTTCCGATGCCGGAGATGGAGAACGAGATGTTCTGCGGCGAACCGCTTTGCATCGTGGTGATGCCGGACACCTGCCAGTCGTTCACGAAAAGCCCCGCGACCTTACCCGCCGACGTGGCCGATTTGACGAACTTCGGCAGGTTGTAGACGTAGTTCAACACGAACACATGCGTGCGATCGTTGCCGAGCACATCGTAGTCGGCCGTGCGCATATTGAACGCGACGTTGGTTGTGTAATCGTCGTTGGTGGTTCCCATGGACTTCGACCAGGTGTAGGCGATGCCGCCGGTCAGAGCTTTGCTGAAGCGGCGGTTGGCGGAGACCTGGAGGGCGTGATAGTTCGAGTTGGCCCCAAACCCGTAATTGATGGTGTTGGCGTAGCCCTGATACGGGCGATAGAAATTCGGCTGGTTGCTGGTGGTCCCATCGAACTGCGGACTCGTGTTCAACGGATCCTGGTTCTGCGGAAGCCAGGCGGCGCCCAGCGGAATCGCGTTCTGGTTGATGCGGTACAGGATGTGGTTCGAGGACGCTCCGACGTAGCCGACATCCATCAGGATGGATAGCGGCAGCTCACGCTGGATGGTGATGTTCCAGTTGTACGTGGTCGGGATCTGTCCGCCCTTGTCGAACCCGTTCACGCTGCCGGGGAAGAAGACGCCGGCGGACGCCGCGGGGATGGCGGCCAGGCTGCCGTAGTAGAACTTCGGCGTGGCGATGGCCGGCGGGTTCACCAGCATATCGAATACCGGGTTGCCCTGCAGGCGATCGTAGAATATCCCCGAGCCCACGCGCAGCACCGTCTTGGACGCGAACTGATAGGCGATACCGAGGCGGGGAGCGTACTGTATGCCTCGGCCGTTGATCAGGCCCCTGGGATACCCGTTCTGGCCGGCCAGTCCCAAACCGTTGGCGTACAGCCCGTTCACGAAGCCCTTGCCTGTATTCACGATGGAACCGATGAGGGCCGCGGGACCTTTCTCACCCGTGATCGGGTTGATCGAAATCCTGTTCCCGTTGGCGTCGAGCCCGGCAGTGCGCAGCACGCCGGCCGCTGCCGGATCGTACAGCGATTTGTTCCACGCCGAGGTATGGAGGGCCTCGTCGTACTGCGGCTGGATCCAATAGAACCGGATCCCGTATTCCAATGTCAGCTTCGAGTTGACGCGCCAGTTGTCCTGTATGTACCACTCGACGTTCCAGGAACGATACATGCCGTTCAACACCGTATTGGATTGCTGCAAGGTCTTGTAATTGCCCAGCAGCGCGTTGGACCACGACCAGTTGGAGTCGCCCGGATTGGCGGTGTCGCGGCTGAAATCGATGTACCCGTTCACGGAGTTGGTGGAGGTCTGATCCTTGGCGCTCTTGTGCAGGTAGATGCCGCCTTTGAACGTGTGAGCTCCGTGGACCTTGGCCACGCTGTCCGTGATGTCGTAGGTGTGGTTGTAATTGGAGAACGGCGTCCCGGTGAAGTTGATGCTGGGCGAACTCGGTACGTCCCACTGCCAGTTCTGCACCAGGTGCAGCGTGTCGGCGGTGGGGTACGGCATCTTGTAAGAGAGTCCCAGCGGGGTCTCGTCGAAGGCGTTGTCGAGCGGGAAAATGTGCAAGACGTTCTTCGAAGAGCCGAAGACGAACTCATTGGTCAGCGTGGGGTTGATGATGGTGGTGACGTTCGCCACAATCGACCAGCCCGGCGCGCCAAAGCTCATCGGCCCGAACGGGATGTTGTACGAAGCGTTCCACTGGCCGTAGGCCATGCTGGTTTCGTCTTTGTTGTTAATGTAGCGGCCGTACACCTTCCATTTGTCGTTGATGTTGTAGTCGCCGCGATAGACGTCCTCGCGGCGCGGATAGGTGTTGGACACCTGCGACGAATAGTTGTACCCCGGGGAAACGCCGAGCGCGTTCGGCTGCGGATAGAATCCCAGGATTTTCACGCCGTCGGGATTCAGGCGGCTCTTGGGAATCACGTTGCCCGGAAACTGAATTCCGTTGTTCAGCGGGTCTTTGATTACCAGGGCAGCTCCACCCCCGTCATGCGACTGCGAGAAGTCGCCCGTGCGCTCCAGCGCCGTCGGGACGGTGACGTTCGTCAGGCCATTCGGAATCAACTGTTTCTGCCACTCGATGCCGACGAAGAAGAAGAATTTCTCCTTGTTCTTATTGAACTTGCCAGGAATGTACGCCGGGCCGCCCACATTGAATCCGTAGAAATTGTACCGGTAAAAGGGACGGGACCGTCCGTCGATATTGTTGCGCCAGGTGTTTGCGTTGAGATCTTCATGGCGGTGGAACCAGTATGTGGTGCCATGGAAATCCTTGCTGCCGCTCTTGGTGACCACCTCGATTTGGGCGCCGGAAGATCGTCCGAATTCCGCGGGCTGCGAGTTCGTGATGACCTTCATTTCGGCGATCATGTCCATGTTGGTGGTGGCCAGCGTGCCGCCGTTGGAGCCGGTGTCCACGTTGGTGACGCCGTCCAGGGTGAAATTGTTCTGGTTGTTGCGGTTCCCGTTCGAGGCGACACCGCCGAGCCCCCCGGTGTAGACGACGCCGGGCAGGGTCTTGGTGAGATCGAAAATACTTCGACCGGTCTCTGCCAGGTCGACCACCTGGCGGTTGGTGAGAACGCCCGAGCGCTCGGCGCTGGCGGTCTGCACCTGCGACGCTGTCGATTCCACCGTGATGGTCTCGTTCAGCGCCCCGACTGTCAGCAGGATGTCGCCGAGGGAAACGCGGTCATTGGCGGATATCCTGACGTCTTTCTGTTCCATCTTCTTGAACCCGGGAGCTTCCACCGCGAGATTATAAGTTCCGGGCTGTAATTGTGTGATCACGAAAGCGCCATCCGAACCGGTGGTGGCATCGCGGGTGGTTCCTTGTGATGGGTTGTTTAGAGTGACTTTGGCGTTAATGACGAATGCCTGCTGGCTGTCCTTCACCACGCCGGTGAGAGACCCTGAAATCTGTTGCGCGAAAACCCCTGTTGCGCAGAGCAGAATGCAGATCAGGGTCCGCGTTACGTATCCCTTGAACATTAGACTAGACCTCCTTAGCGTTGCATTTCAGAAAACATGGCACTTAAGGCACAAGAGTCTTAAGCTCCGAAAAGCTACTTCCCTATCGGTTCGAACTGTATCGAACGGTGCGACCGGTGTCAATGGGCACCCATGGGTTTGGAAGGAATTAATTCAAGCAGTGTACTAATTCACTCCTCCGAGGCTCGCCGATGGGCGATGATAGTTTCGTATGGTCTCCGGCGCCCCGGACGAAGCCCGCTGGATCCGGAGCGAACCGCGCCGTACCTTGCCCGCGCCGCTCCTGGAGCGCATCGTCCGCACCGCGTTTCCACACGGCTCCGTCGTCGGAATTCAGCCGCTCACCGACGGCTTGCGCAATGCCAATTTCAAGCTCTATCTCGATTCCACGCGCGAGCCGATCGTACTCCGCATCTACGAGCACGATGCGTCGCTATGCCAGAAGGAAGTCGACTTGATGCGGCTGGCCGGCAGGTCCGTACCGGTGCCGGAAGTGATCCATGCGCAGCCGCGCGGCTTCGAGGACCTTCCGCCCTTTGCCTTGCTGCGCTACGTGGAAGGCACCAGCTTCCATGAGCTGCTACGCAGCGGCGATCGGGAGGCGGTGGCGCAAGCGGCCTCTTCCGCGGGCCAAACTCTGGCGGCGATCGGACGGGCCACCTTCCCGAGGTCCGGATGGCTGGCTCCCGGACCGGCCGTCTCCGCGCCACTGTTGGAAGGTGCGGATCCGATGCCCCGCTTTGTCGATTTGTGCCTCGCGTCGGCGAACCTGCGACGGCGCATGCCGGCCGATTTGCGGGACCGCACCCATGCTTTGGTCTGGTCGCGGGTGTCGCAACTGGCAAGTCTGGACGACGAAGCGCGCCTCGTCCACGGCGATTTCAACCGACGGAACCTGCTGGTACGGCGCATCGCCGGGCGGTGGAGCGTGGCCGCCGTTCTCGACTGGGAGTTCGCCGTTGCCGGCTCTCCGATGGGCGACGTTGGCAGTTTCCTGCGCTACGAATGCGCCTCGCGCCCGGTCGTTGAGCCGCACTTCTCCACCGGCTATTTGGAGGCCGGCGGCAAGTTGCCTGCGGACTGGCGGCGCCTCGCGCGATTGGTCGATCTGGCTGCCTTGTGCGAGAGCTTGACGCACGACCAACTCCCGGATGCGGTGGCCGCGGAACTGGTCGAACTGGTGCGTGCCACCGTCGAGGATCGAGAGGCGCAATTAGAGTGACAGGGCGGTGCGCGGAGGCGCCCCGTCGATGAGGATCGAACCGTCAGGCAGTGGCTAATTCATCACGACTGCCGCCCGCACCCTCCAGCGCTTTGCGAATGAAAACTCGGGTATTGTCGCACCTAGCGGCGTTGACAAGCTCCAGCGACTCGGCGTATATTTGCTAACATACTGATCTCATAGTGG
>JADGNS010000347.1 GCA_017883355.1 Candidatus Solibacter sp. | reverse complement strand
TTATGTTGCCAAAAGGAGGGATCATCCTGGTCAGCGACCAGCAGTTGGAGGATCTGCAGGATCCGGACAAAGAGGTGGACCTGAGCATGAGCAGCACCCCCCACGTTACCACCTTGCGCAAGATTTGTGAGGGGGCCAAGGCGCAAGGAGCCCGGACCGTGATCCTCGCCTTCGACGAGTTCTGGTCCCAGTACCGGAAAGGCCAAGGCGGAAAGCCGCGCGAGTTGTTGCCAGACACCGAAGGCTATGTCCGACTCCTGGGGAAGATTAGCCAAACGCTCAAGAGCTATGGATTGGGGCTGGAGCTAAGCCTGTTGAGCCCGCTGGAGATTGGCCGCGGATATCAGCAGAAGACAGGCGAGTCGGGCCGCGGGCTGCAGGACCGGGAAGGGTACCGCGACCCGGCTACCGGCCGATACGCCGTCTAGCTGTGGGAGCAGCATCGCTGGACAAACAACAAAGGCACTTTTGAACTCAACCGGACTGGGATGCGAGTATTTGCGTTCCGAGAGCATCGGATAGGGGGGACCAATTTTTATCGGGTCAACCTTGCGGACATACTGGAGTTAGAGACGATCCCGGAAATCGAGGTGGACGAATCGGCTCAGCCCAGCACCCATGCCCGGCGCTTAACGGTCCGCGGGCAGGGCGATCAGCAGTTGGGGCCGCTGGATCGCATCCTGGTTGTCGTGAGTTACGCAACCCCTGAAATGGACTACTTCAGCCCGCAGGCCCGGCCTTTTCTCCAGGAGTTGGTGGAGCATTACCACACGGCTGGTGTGCCGCTGAATGGGCTTTACGCCGACGAGATGCATATCCAGCAGAACTGGGGATACGGGAGCCATCATGACGAAGGCCAGTTCACGTTCCGCTATCTAACGCCGAACATGGCCGCCCGGTTCGCGGAGCTTTACGGAACGGAGTTCAAGGATTTTGAACGGTTCCTGGTTTACTTCGCCTATGGCCAACACGGATTTCTGCCGTCGCTGGAGGCGCGCCTGCCGGCACAGCACGTCCTGGGGGAAAGCGCAGAGGAGATTCACCAGACCTTCCTCCTCCGACGGCGCTACTACGACCTCCTGGAAGGAAGCGTAGTGGAACTGTTTGCCGGCGCCAAGCGGTTCGCGGAGAAAAAGTATGGCCATGAACTGGAGGCGCGCGCGCACGCCACGTGGGCGGAAAGCCCCACCTGCGATTCGTGGCAAACCGGACAGCTCCCGGGGCCGCCGCACCACTACGAATACACGCCGGATTTCTGGTGGTCGAACACCGTGCACCAGGCCGCGTCGGCCTGCGCGGATTACTTTGCCTGGAATGATTTTCTTACCGGCGGCGGCAACGACCATGCGGAGGGAGGGTGGTCTGATCGAGATTACTTCGGGATCGCCCTGGCGTGCTCCACGGGCATCCTGAACCGCACGCCGTATGCGTACGCCGCCGCGTGGGGCCTGCCGGGTGAGGCCGCGCGGCGGCACCAGGCAGTCTGCGATGCGTTTGGCGCTTCGGCGAGTCACCCGTTTCAGGCCGTACAGGATTCCCAGCACCGGGACACGGACGTGCTGATGCTCTATCCCCTCTCGCTGGTTGCCTGCGAGGAGCGGTTCGGCTCCTGGATGGTTCAATACGGTTACGCCAATTATGTCACTCCGCGCAAGTTGCTGGAGCAGGGACATGTGGGAGCGGACGGCCAGATCGAAATGGCCGGGCGCAAGTTCGGCACGCTGGCCGTGCTGTTCGAGCCGTTGCCGCCGGCGGGGTTGTTGGATTTCCTCGATCAGTTCGCCAGCAACGGCGGCAAGCTCATCTGGTCGGGCCCGCCCCCGCGGGTGGACTTTGCCGGCCAGCCGATACTCGCCCGGTGGCTAAAACTCTTCGGTTTAAAGACCGTCCAGTTCGGCGTCGAAGGCCAGATCGCCGACGGCTGGCAGGTTCAGTTCTCGGGCACACTGAGCAAGGTGCCCGCACAGACGATCCTGACGGACTTCCTGGTTGACCGCATTTACCCGGTCGAACCCGACGCCGGAGCCGAAACCATTGCCTGTGTCGGCCCGAAGATCTTGGGCACGCACCGGCCTACCGCCAAGCGTGGCAGAGCCACGTTCCTTGGCTTCCGTCCCCGCGACGATCAATCCGCATCACTGGGAGTGGAAGTGCGCACCTGGTTCGAGATCCTGCTCGCCCTGGGCGCCTATCCCAGCCGCGGCGCGGACAAGACCGGGAACGACAACCCCAGCGTCGTCTCCCGCACGAGCCCCTACCTCGCGTGCCGCTTTCCCAACGGCACCACGAGCCTCGCGGCGCACTATCGCACGCACGCAGAAAGCTGGCCGGGCGGGTTCCATCGCGATGCCAAACAGGACCAGGAAATCCTCACAAGGAACCCGCTGCCCTCCGCCTCGTTGGAGCTTCGCGACTTTCTGGTCAACGGGCAGCGCGTTACCTACACCGGCGCGTTCACGGTGGCGTTCCGGCTTGAAGGCACCGATTCGCTGATCGCCTTCGCCGGCCACGACTGCCAGAAGATCGCCGTTGATGCGCGGGAATTTGTGTTCGCCAGCAAGCCCGTGTCGCTGGCGGCGTGGGCTCCGGTGCTGCCGCAACGGCGCGTGCGGCACCTGCAACGCCGTGCCACCTCCTCCGGCCCGACCGCTTTTGTCAGCGCTACCCTGGGGATTTCCAGCGCGTACGGAATGTCCCGCCACTCCTGCGTTTCCGATCGGCCTTCGATCAGCTTATCGAGCACCTTGTCGTCATTCACATAGATCTGCAACTGCCACGCGCGTCCCGGATCCACGCCCGCCTTGAACTTCAAAGCTGGCTCTTTGCCCAAATTCGCAGTTCGCCTCAAAAGTGCTCCACGCACTTCATCGCGCGGATACGTAGATAAGACGTCGCCGTCCAAGTACGTGATACCGCGGATTCCGAGCATGCCACCTCCGGCCCCGCCAAACCCCGCGCGCTCCAGCGTCCAATCCGGATTCCAGTACTGCATCAGGTCGGCCAATCTGAATAATTCGGCTGGTTGAGTCGTGGGCTCCTGGAGTGAAATCCGGAGTGTGTTCCCGTCGTCGCTCGCTCCTTGAGCCGCAGCAATTGCGAGACCCAGTCTTTCTGTTCTCCTGGCGAGTTCCGTGATGCTCTCGTCTACCGGAGGAGTCAGCCTCAGGGGACCCATTTCCCCGCCCATGATCCGGTCATGGAGTTCCGCCACCTGCTCTGGCGGCAAGGCCTTCATTCCGTGCATCGCGGCAACGACTGATTCGGAGTTCGCCGCATTGCAATCGGCGTCCGCGAAATCGGCTGCGTGGGCGGCAAGCTGAATCGTCTTTTGAAAGTCGCCGCCGCCAAACCATACGCTGACAGCAACGAAACCACCATTGACCACCGCGTTATTCGTGGCTGGGTACTCGATTCCCCAGCGCTCATCAATGGCGCGAAAAATCTGGTCGGGACCGCTGCCGGTATCGGCCATCGCGATGATCATGTCCAAGCACTTGCGATACGGTGACTCAGGGTGGATCAGCGTTGCCGCCTTGCGGACAATGGCATGAGGATCCTCCTCCACGAAAGCGATGCTGATCATTCCGGAAACAAAGACTGCACCATCCGTGCCTTCGGCATAGCCATTGATGTGTCCTAGTTGGCGCGCCATTTTGGCAGCAGCATTAGGCATGCCGGGATTCAGTATGCCGTAGACGTCGCTGCTGAATTGCGGCCCGATGGTCCACCAGAGCTTGTTGTAGCGGGGGTGTCCCGTGTCCGGAGGCTTGATTCCGCGCTTCAAAAGCAGCAGGGCCTGCTCGCTGGATCCCCAGGAGCCGGCGTTATTCTCAAGCCACTGTTGCCCGAGTTGTTGCACGGTCAGCCCAATCCCGTATTTTTCGAAGGCGCGGATCGCAACCATTTCGTAATAGTAATCGTCGTCCACGGGAGCATAGCCGGGTAGGTGGGACAGAGGCGTAATTGACAGAGTCGAGGCCGGCTGGTGCTCGAAGCGACCGCCCGTTCTCTGGGCAATCATCTGTGCCGTCCAGACTGCCTGGATCCGGTCAAGATATTCGGCGTGCGACAGCCCCAGAATTTGGGTTGCTGGAGCTGGTTCACGTTGGGCAGGAGCATGGCTATGCAAGAAGACTGAAGGCAGAATTGACAAGCAAATTAGGAATGTCGGGTTCTTCATCTCTGGTCCTTTTTGGAAGGCGAAGCCGGCGGCGATGAGGGTACTACAGAAGAGGGGCGATGGACATAAATTTTGAAACGTTTTATATTTGGCAGCCGTAAGCCTCTTACTGTCCAGGAGCGCATTCCATGAAACTCGTAATCGCGTCGATTGTCACAGTAGCTCTCCTAGCCATCGCCTGCACCGTTTCAGCCCAAGACTCGCGCTTTCGTCCTGATCGTCAGCAGATTCCTACCCCCGGCTGCCTCAACATGAAAGGAGCGTGGGAAGGTGGATCCACACCGTGCACGCAAAATGAGCACGATTCCTGGCTGGCCGACATTCGCCATTGGCGCGACGAGCGCCGGATTCGCATCGGCTACGAAGGCTCCCGCTACGACCTGCCGGCATTCAAGTGGACGCAGTCCAGTTTTTTTCAGCCGCAGATGATGGTGGAGGACCGTTATTTCTACGACCCGGTCGCGCACCGCTACACGGTCGATCGTTATCTCGACGATCTGGAAAAAAGATACGGTGGAATCGACGCGGTGCTGATCTGGCCCACTTACCCAAACATGGGCATCGACAACCGCAACCAGCACGACATGATCCGCTCCATGCCGGGAGGCGTGCCGGGCGTGCGGCAAATGATTGGCGACTTCCATCGTCGCGGGGTACGCGTCCTGTTTCCGATGATGATGTGGGATCAGGGCACAAGGGATCCGGGCATGCCGTGGCCCGACGCAATCGCCAGCCTGATGGCGGAAGTCGGAGCAGACGGTATTAACGGAGACACGCAGGATGGCGTGCCGCTGGCTTTTTCATTGGCTGCCGACAAGGTTGGCCATCCTCTTGTGTTTGAGCCAGAAGGCGGCCCGTCGGACGAGGCATTGGCCTGGAACGTCATGACTTGGGGGCAGTACTCGTATCCATTTGTGCCCATGGTGGACAAGTACAAATGGCTGGAAACCCGCCACATGCTGAACATCTCCGATCGCTGGAAGCGAGACAAAACCGACAACCTGCAGTTCGCATTCTTCAATGGCGTCGGTTGGGAAAGCTGGGAGAACATTTGGGGCATTTGGAATGGAATCACGCCGCGGGATGCGGAAGCTACACGCCGCGTCGCGACGATGGAACGCGCGCTCGCACCTTTTCTTGTAAGCGCTGATTGGGAGCCGCTGGTGCCGATGTTGCGTTATGGCGTCTACGCCAGTCGGTGGCCATCCGGTCAGCAAACGGTCTGGACGATTGTGAACCGGAACGACTACGACGTTGAAGGTCCGCAGGTCGAGTTAGCGCCTGAGGACGGACTTCACTATTTCGATCTTTATGACGGGGTCGAGCTCACGCCCGCAAAAAATCAAGCCGGCCGAAGCGTCCTGAGCTTCCGCATCGAAGCTCATGGCTACGGGGCGCTGCTGGCTTCGCCCTCCGGTCCCGATGCCGGCATTCAGAAACTGATGTCGAAGATGAAAGAGTTGAGCGCGACACCGTTGTCCAGTTACTCCCACGAGTGGAAGGTGGTGCCGCAGCAGATAGTGCCCATTGCCGCTGTCAAGCCACCCTCTGGATCGCCCGCGGACATGGTTAAGATTCCTGAAGCGGACTTCGATTTTCGTATCGCCGGTATTGAAATTGAAGGATTCAACGACATTGGGGTCGACGTGCAGTATCCATGGGAGGATACTCCGCGCCGTTTTCACGATCATCCCATGCACGTCAAATCGTTCTGGATTGACAAGTATCCGGTCACGAACGCGCAGTTCAAGAAGTTTCTCGATGCGACTCATTACCAT